>NZ_LS483440.1:1200000-1500000 GCF_900476045.1 Gemella morbillorum | reverse complement strand
GTCTGCTATTGAAATACCAAGATAAACTAGTATCCAGCCACCAATTACGCTATAGAAAGATAATAGTACAAATAATGCGAATGCACCAATAATTCCGAAGATATTATATTTTTTATTTTTCCCTAGTTTTCCAAAAGTTTTAACTGCTGAAACTGCTGCACCACGTCCAAGGACGAACTCTGCTAATAAAAGTGGAAGACCTATTAAAAGTGTGAAAATAAGGAAAACTAATAAAAAACTTCCTCCACCATTGGCAGCAGTCATGTATGGGAATTTCCAAACTGCCCCAAGACCTATTGCTGAACCTGCAGAAGCAAGTATGAATCCTATTTTAGACCCCCATTGAGATTTTTCTGACATAAAATTTTCCTCCTAACATAATACATTATTAATACAAAAAGCTATTCAGTAAAAACTAAATAGCCTTAATAAAAATATATAATATTACTCAAAAGCCATTCAGTTTATACCAATGGCTGCAAACAAAACTTAACTAGCCATTGTAGATGACGGTGTCGGTGCACTTACATCTACAATTAACATAGACATAAGTGCTTCTAAAATGGCACGAAAAAGTATTCTTTTTTAGTTAAGTCTAAAATTTTCATTTTGAGTAGCTCCTTAATTAATTATTGTTAAAATATTATCATTTTTCTGACAATTTGTCAACTTTTTTTGTGAAATTAGTTGTAAAAAAATAAAGGAGATCTTTTAGGATCTCCTTTATAATTATATATTATTCATTATCTAATTGAAGATAAACTACTTGAGTAGTTAAGTATTCTTCTAAACCATGTTTACCATCAGCACCACCAATTCCTGATTTTCGACGTCCTGCATGGAATCCTTGCATTGCTTCAAAGTTTTCACGGTTAACATAAGTTTCACCAAATTTTAAGCCATTAATAGCTTTAAATGCAGTGTTAAGATTTTTAGTATAAACTGAAGAAGTTAGACCATATTCAGAATCATTAGCGTAATCTATTACTTCATCTAAAGTTTTAAATGTCGCAACAGGAATTACTGGTCCGAATATTTCTTCTTTCATAATAGTCATGTCATTTGTTACATCAGTTAAAACAGTAGGTCCATAGAAGTATCCTACTTGTTCTTTGTCTACTTCTCCACCATAAGCAAGTGTAGCACCTTGTTTAACAGCGTAACCAACTTTTTCGATCACTTGTTTTAATGCACGTTTTTCAATAAGTGGACCGTAATCCAAACCACGTTCTTTATTCGGATCTCCAAATTTAACTTTATCAAGTTCGTTGAATAAAGCTTCTTCGAATTTTTCTTTTATACTTTCATGAACGTATACTCTTTCTGCACAGTTACATACTTGACCTGAGTTGATAACACGAGAAGCAACAATTGCTTTTGCTGCAAGTTCTAAATCTGCATCTTCAAAAACTATAGCTGGAGCTTTTCCTCCAAGTTCTAATGAAACATTAGTGATGTTATCAGCAGCTGCTTTCATAACTTCTTGTCCTGCAGCAAGACTACCTGTTAAACTTACTAAGCCAACTTTAGGGTGAGATGCCAATCTGTTACCTACTACTGATCCACGACCGTGAATGATGTTTAGTACACCTTTTGGTAAACCAACTTCTTGACAAATTTCAGCGAAGATATGAGCGTTAATTGGTGTAAGTTGACTAGGTTTAAGAACTATTGTATTACCAGTAAGTAATGCAGGTGCAGCTTTTCTTGCGATTAAGAAGAATGGGAAGTTCCATGGTAGAATCCCTGTAGTAACACCATAAGGACGTTTGAATAAAAGAATATGCTCATCTTTTCTGTCGCTTTGAATAATTTCTCCCTCGTATCTACGAGCCCATTCTGCCATGTAATCCATATAATCAGCTGTGAAAAGCACTTCTACTTTTGCTAGTTCAAAAGTTTTTCCACCTTCGTTAACGATAGTTTGCGTAATTTCCGGCTCGCGCTCACGAATTTTTTTAGCAATTTTACGTAAATATTCTCCGCGCTCTACGGCTGGAAGTTTCTCCCATGATTTTTGTGCAGCATCAGCGGCATTGATAGCACGGTCAACATCTTTGAAATTTCCAGATGGAATCTTAGCGATTACTTCCTCCGTAGCTGGATTTAATACTTTAAGATGTTCGTGATTAAGATGTTCTTCAAACTCCCCGTTTATGAACATTTTTAAAATTTTAACTTCAGTCATAGTAGTTCTCCTTTAAGATATGATTTTAAAAGTAAACGTTATCATTACTTTTTATAAAATTATATCGTAAAAAATTTTAAAAAACAAATATTTTGTTTGTTATTTATTAGATATTTGGTTATTTAAAGTAAAATGATAGTGATTTTAGTAAAAAATTTAGTATATAACTGTAAATAAAAAAACATGTATCATTATTTTTTTGCTTTGTTCTATAATTGTTTATTATTGTATGATTGTATATTTTTTAAAATATTATTATATAGATTATAGTAAAAAATTTTTTGAGCAAAATTGTTACCACAAATATTGTATTTAGTGGTATAATTTAAAAGTAAGAAAAACTAGGAGGTTTAGTAATGAAACAAAATATCGGAGTTATCGGATTATCGGTAATGGGAAGTAATTTAGCGTTAAATATTGCTGATAATGGATTTAAAGTAGCGGTGTTCAATAGAACAACATCTGTTGTTGATAAAATGTTAGAGGAACATCCACATAAAAATGTTGTAGGAAGATATTCTTTACAAGAATTAGTAGATGGATTAGAAAAACCAAGAAAAGTTGTCTTAATGGTAAAAGCAGGTTTTGCTGTTGATAGTCTTATTGATCAACTTACTCCGATCCTAGACAAAGGGGATATTATTATTGACGGAGGTAACTCTTTCTTCAAAGATACACAAAGAAGATATGACTTGCTATTAGAAAAAGGAATTAATTATTTTGGTGTTGGAGTTTCTGGCGGAGAAGAAGGGGCTAGATTTGGTCCTGCTTTAATGCCTGGTGGCGATGAAAAAGCATATGAAGAGATTCGACCAATTTTAGAAGCAATTGCGGCAAAAGTTAATGGAATTCCATGTTGTAGTTATACTTCAACAGGAGGAGCTGGACATTATGTAAAAATGGTTCATAATGGTATTGAGTATGGAGATATGCAACTTATCTCAGAAGCTTACAAAGTCTTAAAACACTTAGGAGGCTTTACTAATGAAGAGTTACAACAAACTTTTGAAGAGTGGAATAAAGGTGAATTAGAATCATACTTAATAGAAATTACAGCCAATATTTTCAAAGTTAAAGAAGAAGATGGAAGTTATTTAGTAGATAAAATTTTAGACAAATCTCAACAAAAAGGTACAGGGAAATGGACTAACGAGCAAGCTATCGATTTAGGAATTGATGTTTCTGTAATTACAGCTGCCCTAAATGGTCGTTATATGTCTAATCTTAAAGAAGAGCGCGTTCGTGCAGAAAAAGAATTCGCTCGTAAACCTTATGCAATTGTTGAAGATAAAGAACATCTTAAAGAGATTGTTCGTGATGCATTATTTATTTCAAAAATTGTTTCTTATGCTCAAGGATTTAAACTTCTTCAAGCTGCAGAAAAAGAATACAACTGGACTTTTGATTATTCACAAATTGCAAAAATTTTCCGCGGTGGATGTATTATTCAAGCAAAAATTCTTCAAAATATTATCGAAGCATACCAAAATAATCCGGAGTTAGCTAACTTAATATTTGATCCATTTTTCAAAAATGTTATTGAAACAAGACAAGACAATTTACGTGAAGTAGCAGCATTAGCTATTACGAATAGATTACCATTAAGTGCTATGACTTCAGCTATTTCTTACTTAGATATTTATACTACTGCTGAAAGTGGAGCTAATTTAATTCAAGCACAACGAGATTACTTCGGAGCGCACACTTTTGAAAGAACAGATAAAGAAGGAAATTATCATTATGACTGGGTTGGGAACAATGAAAAATAAAAGTGCAATTACATTATTTGGTGGGACAGGAGATTTAACTTATAGAAAGTTATTGCCAGCCTTATATAATTTAGATGTTCTAGGAAAATTAGATAAAGAATTCAAAATTATTGTAATTGGTCGTCGTTCATATAGTCAAGAAGATTATATTAATATAGTTCGCGGTTGGGTAAAAGAGCATGCTCGAACTAAGTTTCACGATAATGATTTCCAAAACTATTCTTCAAGAATTATCTACTTTAAGATGGAGATGACCAATATAGAAGATTATAAACTACTACAAGAGTTTTATATAGAACAAGGAATTACAGAACATATTTATTATTATGCTGTTGCTCCATCGTTCTTTATAACTATTACTAATGGATTGAAGAAATATTGTTCAGAAAATAATGCTAAGGTTATAATAGAAAAACCATTTGGAGAAAATCTAGAAAAAGCAGGAGAACTTAATGATAAGTTGGCAGAATTCTTCAGTCAAGAGGAAATTTATCATATAGATCATTATCTAGGAAAAGAAATGATTCAAAACATTTTATCTTTACGTTTCAAAAACATTATTTTCAAAGGTGTTTGGAATAAAGATTTCATAGAAAATGTACAAATTACAGCAGCAGAGGCAGTTGGTGTGGGGACCCGTGCTAGTTATTATGATAAGAGTGGCGCTGTTAAAGATATGGTGCAAAATCATCTATTACAAGTTTTATCGATAGTAGCCATGGAAGAACCGAAGGAAGAAGGAAGTCGTGGAATTCACGATAGTCAATACAATCTTCTTTCTAAATTAGTGCCTATTACTAATGTGAATGATAGTCTAGTGATGGCGCAATATGAAGGTTATTTGGATGAAGAAAATATTTCTAAAGATTCTAAGACTGAGACTTATGCAGCATTAAAATTATTTATTGACAATGAGCGTTGGCAAGGGGTGCCGTTCTTTATTAGAACAGGTAAGAAAATGGGAGGCCGTGAAACTCAGGTTGTTGTTCAATTTAAAGCTGTAGGTGATATCCCTGGTAATGTGTTGATAATTAAGATTCAACCAGATGAAGGTGTTTATTTCCAATTTAATGCGAAAAAACCAGGAACGGAACAAGAACTTCAACAGATTTCTCTAGATTTTTGTCAGAGTTGTATTCTGGAAAATAGAATAAATACACCTGAAGCGTATGAGAGGTTATTAGATGCTTGCTTTAAAGGAGATCGTGCATTATTCTCTCAATGGGATCAAATAGTTGTATCATGGACTTTTGTTAATGATTTATTAGCGAAGTACTATAAACAAGGAGCGCCATTATATACTTACAAACAAGGTTCAATGGGGCCAAAAGAAGCAGATGAATTTGTTGATTGGATAAAATAAAAAGAAAAGATGTGTTACATAAAAGTAATGCATCTTTTTTAGAAAATAAAATGCTTCATTTTGAAGTTTACGCAAAACTATAAGTATAGTATAATAAAATGTGGATAAGATTGATTTAATAAAGAATAGTTAAGGGGATAGCGATGAAGTTACTAGATTCTATGTTAGAGTACAATAAATATTTTGTGAAGTTTGAGGAATATCAAAAATATAAAACAGAAGATAAATATCCTGCTAAAAGGGTGGTAATGTTCACTTGTATGGATACTCGTCTCTTGGAGCTTGCGACAAAATCTCTGAATTTAGCTCCAGGAGATGTTAAGGTAGTGAAAAACGCAGGTGCAATACTCACACATCCGTTTGGGTCAGTTATGCGTAGCTTGATTATGGCTGTTTATATGCTAAAGGCTGATGAGATTATCGTTATGGGGCACCATGACTGTGGTATGCAAAGTATCGATCCTAATTTGGTTTTGGAGAAAATGAAAGAAAGAGGAATATCAAATGAGACTTTAGATATATTACAATATTCAGGCATAGATTTAAACAAATGGTTACATGGTTTTGATGATGTTTTTGAAAGTGTTAGTCATGATGTTAATATGATAATAAATCATCCATTAATGCCAAAGGATATACCAGTGCATGGATTGGTAATCAATCCAGAAGATGGTAAAGTTGAAGTTGTTGTGAATGGTTATAGTAACATGAAAGATTAGTTAAGGAGAGGGTTAGTTTGAAAAAAATATTAATATTAAACACTGGGGGAACGATTTCTATGAGTGAGGATCATACAACAGGAAAAGTTTCTCCGACAGAAAATAATCCTATAAGCATAGGAGAAGGTATTTTTTCTCATATAGCTCACATATATATGGAAAATTTGTATAATCTTCCATCACCTCACATTACAGAATTTGAAATGTTTGAATTAAAACAGCGTATTATGCAAGCTATTGATGAAGGGTATGAAGGTGTCGTAATAACTCATGGAACAGACACTTTAGAAGAGACAGCGTATTATTTAGAATTAACTTTAGATGTTGAGATTCCTGTAGTTATAACAGGTGCGATGCGTTCTAGCAATGAAATAGGTGCAGATGGCTTGGCGAATCTTAGAAGTTCTTTAGTTGTTGCGGTTAGCGACGAAAGTAGCGATAAAGGAGTGCTTGTCGTAATGAATGATGAAGCTCATACAGCAACTTACGTAACTAAAACTCACACTACTAATGTAGCTACATTCCAAACTCCAACTTTTGGGCCTATAGGCTTAGTATCAAAAAATGAAGTTATTTATTTCCAAAAATTACTAAAGGAAGAACATTATGAAGTAAATAGTGTTTCAAAAAAAGTCTATCTTTTAAAAGCATATGCAGGAATGGGTGGGGAATTAATTGACGCTATCCGAAACTTAGGAGCAGATGGTTTAGTTATAGAAGCACTCGGTGCGGGGAATCTTCCGCCTAAAACTTTACCTGCAATAAAACAACTCCTTGATGACAATATTCCTGTGGTTTTCGTTTCTAGAGCGTTTAATGGAGTAACACAAGATGTTTATGACTATGTTGGTGGCGGAAAAAGATTTTGTCAAGATGGCGTTATTTTTACAACAGGATTAAGTGGCCAAAAAGCTCGTATAAAACTTTTGGTTTTATTAGAAGCGAATATAGATAAATGTAAACTAGAAGAATTGTTTTAGTATTTTTACTTTTAAAGTAGGGTTGAATAATTTTAGGAAATGTGTTAGTATAATAAGGAATTTTATAGGGAAAGAGGTTTAATTTTGAAATTCAAATATCATAAATCATATAAAGGTTTTTATTTATTGGATGGTAGCAAGTTTAAGAGACCTTACCAAAAATTAGATGAAGAAAAAACGTTAGAAAACTTAGCTAACAGAGTAGAATTTAAGCAAGATGAAGCTATTGAAATAGAAGATAAATGTGTAGCTTTTCTACAAAAAGAGAAAACTAATGAAGTACCTCAAAAAACTTCTCCATTAGTGAAAGAAAAGAAAGTTTCAAAAATTGATTTTAATAAATTAGAACTTAATTATAAGATACCAAGAATACTTTTGGAAAATTTATACAATGTGATTTCAAAAGATCAATCGTTCTCAGAAGAAGAATTATTATCGATTCTGGCATCAATAGAAAATATTATATTATTAGACGGATTGTTTTTTTCAAAAGTTCAAAAAATATTTTATTATAACGCAGAGGAACTTAATTTAGTTCTTAATAGATATAATTTTTGTAATTTAGATGTAGAAAAATTAAAAAAAGATATTGAACTAAATTATCCTAGTCAGTATATTTCTAATTTACCGGTTGATTATAAGGAATATGAGATGATTTTTGTGTTTTACTTTATAATCTTGGTAGAATTATTATCAATTTTAAAATAAAAAATAAATTTTTTGATGATATTATAATAAAAATCCTTGATTTTTTCAAAAGGGTTTGTTATAATCTAATCAGAAAGTTTATTTTTTTTGGTGTTAGATGGTCAAAAAGTGACCGAGCAGGACGTAAGACGTCCAAACAAATAAATTTTCAATAAATAGGGGAATAAGAAATATGGATATTTTACATTTGTTACATATACAAAGTAGACTTGTACCCGAAATGGTTATGAAATTCAATAGTCGTTATGAATTGTTGATTACAATAAAAATTAATCAACCAGTCGGAAGAAAGACGCTATTAAATTTTATAAATATGACAGAAAGGCAATTACGAACAGAATGTGATATATTATCTGATTTGGGTTTAATTACTAAACACACAACAGGGATGAATATTACGGAAAAAGGAGAAGAATTTCTTTCGGAAGTAAAATCATCTTTAGTAAATGACACGTTTGTTAAAGAAAGAAATCTAATAAAAAAACATTTCTCAATAAGACAAGTTCATGTTGTAGCAGGAGATTTTGTTAGTAGTGAAGTTACTCGAGCAGAGATGACGGAATTACTTTTAGATAAGGTCAATAAACAAATAACCAAAGAATGTGTTATTGGAGTTAGTGGAGGCAGTACAATGTACTATGTGGCTGGAAAAGCTAATGAAACATTTGGTTATAAAAAAAATGTTATTATAACACCTATAAGAGGAGGGTTATCTGTTGTTAATACGGAATATCAGGCAAATGATATTGCGGCAAAAATGGCTAATAACTCCGGACATGATTATCAACTATTGCATGCTCCGGATAACATAGGGAAAAAAGCATTAGAAGAACTCGTAAAAGAGCCTGTTGTAAAAAATGCTCTTGATGTTATAGATAGGACATCTATAATAATCCATAGTATAGGGAATGCTTTTGAAATGGCTCATAGAAGAAAGTCTTCTATGGAGGTTTTGAAAGTGTTGGAAGATAAAAAGGCCGTTTCTGAATCATTTGGTAGTTATTTTGATAAGGACGGAAATGAAATATTTAAAACGTCTACCATAGGTATGAGTTTTAAAGATGTTGATGGCATTAATAATGTCTTTACAATAGTAGGTGGAGAAAAAAAAGCGGATGCAGTATATAGTTATCTATGTACAAAACCCGCCAATGCGACACTAATTATTGATGAGGCTATTTGCAAAAAAATTATAAAAAAGTTAGTATAAATTTTAGGAGGAACTAAAAATGACAGTAAAAGTAGCAATTAACGGATTTGGACGTATCGGAAGATTAGCATTAAGAAGAATTCAAAACGTAGAAGGAATTGAAGTAGTAGCGATTAACGACTTAACACCAGTTAATCAATTAGTACACTTATTAAAATATGATACAACTCAAGGACGCTTTAAAGGTGAAGTTGTAGAGAAAAACGGAAGCTTAGTAGTAAATGGAAAAGAAATCAAAGGATTTGCTAATGCAAACCCAGCTGAATTACCATGGGGAGAATTAGGAATCGATGTAGTATTAGAATGTACTGGTTTCTTCACTTCTAAAGAAAAAGCAGAAGCTCATATTCAAGCAGGAGCTAAAAAAGTTGTTATTTCAGCTCCAGGTGGAAACGATGTTAAAACTATCGTATACAATGTAAACCACGAAACTTTAGATGGAACGGAAACAGTTATCTCAGGTGCTTCATGTACAACTAACTGTTTAGCTCCAATGGCTAAAGCTTTACACGATAACTTTACAGTAGTTGAAGGATTAATGACTACAATTCACGGATATACTGGAGATCAAAATACACTAGACGCTCCTCACCGTGGTGGAGATTTACGTCGTGCTCGTGCAGCAGCTGAAAACATCGTACCTAACACAACTGGTGCTGCTAAAGCAATCGGATTAGTAATTCCAGAATTAAACGGAAAATTAGATGGAGCTGCACAACGTGTACCAGTACCAACAGGTTCATTAACAGAATTAGTAGCAGTAGTTGAAAAAACTGTTACAGCTGAAGAAGTTAATGCTGCAATGCAAGCTGCTTCTAACGAATCATTTGGATACAATGTTGATCCAATCGTTTCTTCAGATATCGTAGGAATCGAATACGGTTCATTATTTGATGCAACACAAACAAAAGTATTAACAGTTGGAGACAAACAATTAGTTAAAGTTGTTTCTTGGTACGACAACGAAATGTCTTACACATCTCAATTAGTAAGAACATTAAAATACTTTGCAGGATTAATAAAATAATCTATAATAGATAATAGGAAGAATAGATAAGATATAAGTTTACTAAACTTATATCTTGTCTCATATATTCTAATAAATTTTTAAAAAGGAGCTTTCCATGAAAAAATCTATCAAAGACTTAGGTAATTTACAAGGGAAAACGGTTTTAATGCGTGTTGATTTCAACGTACCTTTAAAAGATGGAAAAATTACTAACGATAACCGCATTACAGCGGCGTTACCAACAATAGAGTATGCACTGAATCAAGGTGCGAAAGTTGTTGCATTTTCTCATTTAGGACGTGTGAAAGAAGAAGCAGATAAAGCTTCTAAGAGTTTAGCGCCAGTAGCTGTAAGATTATCAGAATTATTAGGTAAAGAAGTAAAATTCATTCCTGAGACTCGTGGAGCTGAATTAGAAGCGGCGATAAAAGGATTAAGAGATGGCGAAATCTTAATGTTCGAAAATACTCGTTTTGAAGATGTAGATGGTAAAAAAGAATCTAAAAATGATCCTGAGCTTGCAAAATACTGGGCTTCACTAGGTGATGTATATGTTAATGATGCTTTCGGGACAGCACACCGTGCCCACGCATCTAACGTTGGTATAGCATCTAATATTGGTGAAGGTAACTCTGCTTCTGGATTTTTAGTTGATAAGGAAATTAAATTTATCGGTGGGGCAGTAGATAATCCAGAGCGTCCGTTGGTAGCAATTTTAGGTGGAGCTAAAGTTTCTGATAAAATTGCTGTTATTGAAAACTTATTAGAAAAAGCGGATAAAGTAATTATCGGTGGAGGTATGGCTTATACTTTCATGAAGGCACAAGGTAAGGAAATTGGTATGTCACTTTGTGAAAATGATAAAGTTGAATATGCTCGTGAACTTATGGCTAAAGCAGGCGATAAACTAGTTTTACCTATTGATACGGTAGTTGTTAAAGAATTTTCTAATGATGCACCTAGTCGTATAGCAGAAAGTGATATTCAAGCAGATGAAGAAGGATTGGATATTGGTCCAAAATCTGTTGAACTATTCAAGAAAACTCTTGAAGGAGCAAAAACAGTAATTTGGAATGGTCCTATGGGTGTCTTTGAAATGCCAAACTTTGCTAAAGGGACTATTGGAGTTTGTGAAGCAATTGCAAACTTAGAAGGTGCTACTACTATTATCGGTGGTGGAGATAGTGCAACAGCTGCTATTTCTTTAGGATATGCTGAAAAATTCTCTCATATCTCAACAGGTGGAGGAGCATCTTTAGAGTATCTTGAAGGGAAAGTATTACCTGGTATCGATTCATTATCAAACAAATAATTTTTTAAAAATTCAAGGAGAGTAACGTTATGTCAAGAATCCCATTTATCGCAGGAAATTGGAAAATGAATTTAACAGTAAAAGAAGCGCGTGAATTTGCTAAAGAAGTTGCAACAAAGGTCCCAGCAGCATCTTCAGTAGAATCAGCTATTTGTGCACCAGCTACTCATTTAGAAGCCTTAGTAGAATTAACTAAAGGTAGTGAATTAGCAATCGGCGCTGAAAACTGTCACTTTGAAAAAAGTGGAGCATTCACAGGAGAAACTTCTCCTTATGTATTAAACGATTTAGGTGTTAAATATGTAATATTAGGTCACTCTGAAAGACGTGAATACTTTGGGGAAACTGATGAATTAATCAACAAAAAAACTATTGCTGCATTCGAAAATGGTTTAGTACCTATCGTATGTTGTGGTGAAACTCTAGAAGAGTATGAAGCTGGAAGAGTGGTAGAAGTTATTACTTCTCAACTACGAGTTGACCTTGCTGGTTTAACAAAAGAGCAAGCGGAGAAACTTGTTGTTGCTTACGAACCAATTTGGGCAATCGGAACTGGAAAATCTGCAACTAAAGAAGATGCACAAAAAATGTGTAAAGCAGTACGTGATATTGTAGAAGGTCTTTACGGAAAAGAAGTTGCTGACAAAGTACGTGTTCAATACGGTGGATCAGTTAAACCTGAGAATGTAAAAGAATACCTAGCTTGCCCAGATGTAGATGGAGCATTAGTAGGTGGAGCATCGCTTAAAGTTGATTCATTCTTAGCGCTTTTAGAAGGCGGAAAGTTAGCTTAATTTTAGCAAAACAAAATAAATTATAGTATAATAAAAGTATAAATTAAATAATAAGGAGAAAGTTAATGTTAGCAAAAACATTTGATATTATCGCAGAAGTATATGCAAGAGAAGTTTTAGATTCACGTGGTAACCCAACTGTAGAAGTTGAAGTAACAACTGAATCAGGAGCATTTGGACGTGCATTAGTACCATCAGGAGCTTCAACAGGTCAATACGAAGCTGTTGAATTACGTGACGGAGATAAAGGACGCTACTTAGGTAAAGGTGTTTCTAAAGCTGTAACTAACGTTAATGAAGAAATCGCACCTTTATTAGAAGGGAAATTTGATATTTTTGATCAAGTAGCTATTGACTACGCTATGATCGAACTTGACGGTACTGAAAACAAAGGACGTCTAGGAGCTAACGCTATTTTAGGTGTATCTTTAGCAGTAGCGCACGCTGCAGCAGATTCATTAGGAGTACCTCTATATAGATATTTAGGAGGAACTAACTCTAAAGAATTACCAACTCCAATGATGAACATCGTTAATGGTGGATCTCACTCAGATGCTCCAATTGCATTCCAAGAGTTCATGATCTTACCAGTAGGAGCACCTACATTTAAAGAAGCATTACGTTGGGGAGCTGAAGTGTTCCACAACTTAGCTAAATTATTACATGCTCGTGGTTTATCAACTGCAGTAGGTGATGAAGGTGGATTCGCTCCAACATTTGAAGGAACTGAAGATGCCGTAGAAACTATCTTAGAAGCTATTAAAGCTGCTGGACTTGAGCCAGGTAAAGATGTATTCTTAGGATTTGACTGTGCGTCATCAGAATTCTACGAAAACGGAGTTTACAACTATGCTAAATTCGAAGGAGAAGGTGGAGCACACCGTACTTCAGCTGAGCAAGTTGATTACTTAGAAGAATTAGTAAATAAATATCCAATTATTACTATCGAAGATGGTATGGATGAAAACGACTGGGATGGATGGGAACTTCTTACTGACCGTATCGGTGACCGCGTACAATTAGTAGGGGATGATTTATTCGTAACAAACACTAAAAAATTATCTCAAGGTATCGAACAAGGTGTTGGTAACTCAATCTTAATTAAAGTTAACCAAATTGGTACTTTAACTGAAACTCTAAACGCTATTGAAATGGCTAAACGTGCTCGTTACACAGCAGTTATTTCTCACCGTTCTGGAGAAACTGAAGATTCAACAATCTCAGATATCGCAGTAGCGACAAATGCTGGACAAATTAAAACAGGTTCTCTTAGCCGTACAGACCGTATTGCTAAATATAACCAATTATTACGTATTGAAGATGAGTTATATGAAACAGCTGAATACCCAGGTGTTCGTGCATTCTACAATATTAAGCGATAATAAATATAAAAAGCTAATGAGTAAAATCATTAGCTTTTTTTATATATTTTACCATGATGAATATATAAGTGTGATTTAAAACTAATATAAAAAGTTGTAAAAAATAAGTTGATTTGTATTAGTAATTAAGATTTTGGATTCTATATTTGACAAAGACACTAAGTATTTATATAATATGTGAGAAAATAATATGAACTAATATCTGAAAATATAGTGAATGTTATTCTTATAAGTAAGTTACTAGTTCAAAGTTATTAGATAAATTAAGAAAGACGGGGATTAATCATGAAAAAAGGTAGTTTGGTATCAAAATTATTTAATAGATACTTTATTGTGGCGTTGAACGGAATGGCGCTAGGGTTGTTTTGTACACTTATAATAGGACTTATTATAAAGCAAATAGCTATAAATTTAAGTGGAGGTGTAGCAACATTTCTAGTAGCTGTATCTACCATAGCTATGGCGCTTACTGGTCCTGTGATAGGGATAGGTGTAGCATATGCGTTAAAAGCCCCTAGATTAGTGGTCTTGGCATCAGGGGTAGTTGGTTTTCTAGGTGCTTTTGGTTCTAATTTAGGGACAAATAGTCTTATTCAGCAAGGGAAATTAGTTATAAGTGGTTCTGGTGACCCATTAGGTGCGTTTATAGCTGTAGTTGTAGCGGCGGAAATCGGGAGGTTAGTTTCTGGAAAAACTAAGATCGATATAATAGTCACACCGTTTGTGACAATTATTATTGGTGGAATAGTTGGTTATTTCACTGGACCATATTTAAAAAATGGAATGACAATGTTAGGGACGTTTATACGAGAAGCTACAGAATTACAACCATTTATAATGGGTATAGTGGTATCTGTTGTAATGGGTATTATATTAACGCTACCTATAAGTTCTGCTGCGTTATCTATTATCTTGGGATTATCGGGAATAGCAGCGGGTGCGTCTACGGTAGGGTGTGCAGCTCAAATGGTTGGATTTGCAGTAATAAGTTTTAAAGCGAATCGTTGGAATGGACTTCTGGCACAAGGACTAGGTACATCTATGCTACAAGTTCCTAATATAATGAGAAAACCGATTATTTGGATTCCGCCGATAGTTGCAAGTGCTATACTTGGTCCAATAGCGACATTAGTATGTAAAATGGAAAACAATCCAGCAGGCGGTGGAATGGGGACTTCAGGGCTTGTAGGGCAACTTATGACATGGCAGACAATGTCAAGTTACACAAATCATGCAGTGTTGTTAGCAGAAATAGTAATGCTTCATTTTATATTGCCAGCGTTATTATCTTATGCTGTATACTATTACATGGAAAAGAAAAATTATGTTAAACCAGAAGACTATAAATTGAATTTATAATCTCTGCTTAAAATATAACTTTAAACATAGTAAAAAGATAGGTATCACATAGATATCTATCTTTTTTGTTTAATAATAGTTAAAAATATTAAACATATATAGTTAACGAGCAATCTAGGTAAAGTTGGATGTATTGTAGATATAAAAAGAAATTTTTAAACTCCTATATTTATTTTTTATATTTTATATAACAAAATAATGGTAAAATAATTTTTAAAATAAGAGTTCTATGTAACATTAATATAGTAGGGAAAATAGAGGATAACTAAATGTATTATTAGATAACTAAAGTCGTCATTATATAATATTAATAAATAATAAGTTTTACAAAAAAGATCTAAAAAATTAAATTAAAACGATTTCATACAAAGGTATTAGAATTAAGATTTATCAAAGAAGAATCCAATAAACGAAGTTTAATGTGTTAATTTTTGTTTCTAAATTATAAACTTAAATATAAGAATATGAATTGTATTACACTTTTATTTGTTTTTGTTCGTTTTGAAGACAAAATTTCGAAAAAAGACACTAAAAGGCTTTGTTGTAGATGCTAATAGTTTGCTAATTGTTCTATTAAAATATGAAAATAATAAAACAGCTACAGAAAAAATGTTGTGACAGAAAGAAATAAAGCCTTTACAAAATAAAAATTATATGTTAATATGTGGTTGACACATTAAATATACAATAAAAAATTAGGAGGTCAGAATGGCAAGTTTATCACTTAAAAAAATATATAAAAAATATGATAATGGATTTTGCGCCGTAACAGACTTTAATTTAGAAGTAGCAGACAAGGAATTTGTTGTATTTGTTGGTCCATCTGGATGTGGTAAGTCTACAACTCTTAGAATGATTGCAGGACTTGAAGATATTACTGAAGGAGAGTTTTATATTGGAGATAAATTAGTTAATGATGTAGAACCAAAAGATAGAGATATCGCGATGGTATTCCAAAGTTATGCTTTATATCCACATATGACTGTTTTCGATAATATGGCTTTTGCGTTAAAACTTAGAAAAGTTCCTAAAGAAGAAATAAAAGCAAAAGTAGAAGAAGCTGCTAAGATTTTAGGATTAGAGGAATTATTAGATAGAAAACCTAAAGCCTTATCAGGTGGACAAAGACAAAGGGTTGCACTTGGACGCGCAATAGTTAGAAGTCCAAAAGTATTCTTAATGGACGAACCTTTATCAAACTTAGATGCTAAGCTTAGAAGTAACATGAGAGCTGAAATCATCAAAATTCACAATACTTTAGGAGCAACAACAATTTATGTAACGCACGACCAAACAGAGGCGATGACAATGGCGGACAGAATTGTAGTAATGAAACAAGGTATTGTTCAACAAGTAGGAAGTCCAAAAGATATTTATGATCACCCAGAAAACCTTTTTGTTGCAGGATTTATCGGTGCGCCAACAATGAACTTTTTAAGAGGAAAAATTGTTGAGCACAATTTCCAAACGAAAGATGGAGGAACTATAGAAATTCCTGAAGGACATTATGCTAGATTAAAAGAATTAGGATATGAAGGTAAAGAAGTTGTTTTAGGTATTAGACCGGAAAACATCTCTAACGATCCGCTAGTTCTTGAAACATATTCACATGCGAAAATAACTTCAAAAGTTATAGTAGCTGAATTATTAGGGTCTGAGTACATTGTCCACACTGATCTTAATGGTGAAAATGTAAAAGCAATTGTGCATTCAAGACAAAATATCAAAATGGGTGATGAAATTACATTCGCTCTTGATATGAACAGAGCGCACTACTTTGATGCAGAAACTGAATTAAGTATTTTAGAATAATTACAGTTTCAAAAAAATATTTTAACTTAGACGTCAAATTTTATAAAAAACAAAAACTTAAGGAGGACTCAAATTATGAGAAAGATAAACAAACTGTTAGTTGCAGCGACTACGACTGCATTAATTCTTACAGGGTGTGTAGGAGGAAAAAAAGAGGAACAAAAAGCAGATCCTAATAAAAAAGTAGAAATTACTTACTGGGATTTCCCTCAATTTACAAAAGATAAAGAATTTACTAAAACAGAGGATTTTGATGCAGCATTAATCAAAGCATTCGAAGCTAAACATCCTAATATTAAAGTAAATTATCAAAAAATTGAATTTACAGATGGACCTGCTAAGATTGAAACAGCAATTCAATCTAAAACTGCTCCAGACGTAATTTACGATGCTCCAGGACGTGTTATCGCTTGGGCAGCAAAAGATTTATTATTACCTCTAGATGATGTAGATAAATCAAAATTAAACGAAGCAGCAGTTAAAGCTTCAAGTTACAAAGATAAACTTTACATGTACCCACAAGGGGTAGCACCATTCTTAATGGGTGTTAACAAAGATTTAACTGACAAACTTGGAGTAACAAACTTACTACCTTTAGACAAACCAGGTAGAAACTGGACAGTAGAAGAATATGAAAAATTCTTAAAAGCTGTTAAAGCAAAAGATCCAAACGTTACACCAGCTTTATTCTATACTAAATCACAAGCAGGAGACCAAGGACCAAGAGCATTTGTTTCTAACCTTTTCAACTCATGGATGACGGACAAAGAGATTTCTAAATACACTATTAACGATGAAAATGGTGTTAAAGGATTAGAGTGGGTTAAAAAAGCTTACGATGAAGGTCTATTAGGACAAGGTGTTGCATTAGAAGCTAAAGATGCATTAGAAGCGTTTAAATCAGGAAGAGCAGCAACTACAATCTTATTCTCTCCAGGTACAGCAGCATCACACGCTAGTGGATTCAACTACAAATTCTTACCTTTCCCTAACAATAGTGGAAAAGCTCAATATGAATATTTAGTAGCTGGACCAGCTATCTTTGATAACGGAGATGCAGATAAAGCAGCAGCAGCTAAGAAATTCGTTGACTTCATGGTTAATGATAAAGATTGGGGTAAACGTACTCTATTAGCTTCTGGTAACTTTTCAGCTAAGAAGGACGAAAAAGGATTATACGATTCAGAAGAACTTAAATTTGCAGAAGGTTTAACAGATCAATTTGGACCTTACTACAACACAATACCTGGATTTGCTAAAATGAGACCTCTATGGTTCAACATGGTTCAAGGTGTGTTAAATGGAAAAACTACACCTAAAGAAGGTTTAGATAAATTTGTAGCAGATGCAAATAAAACTATAAAAGAAGCATTATAATTTGACGATGAAGGGATAGACTTGCTTCTATCCCTTCTTTATATAAAATAATTGATATATTTGAGGAGGTCCTATGAAAGCTATAAAGAAAAAAAGAAAAATAGACTTCAGCGCATATTTGTTTATACTGCCAGTTAGTTTGTTTTTTATAACATTTGTTTTAGTTCCAATGTTGCGTGGATTACAATTGTCATTATATAGTTTTGCCAAAAAGAACCCAGTGTTCGTTGGCTTAAAACACTATTCAGATTTGCTTTTCAGTGGTAATGGAGCAACAATTCATGAACCATTTATGAAATCTCTTATTAATACGGTTATTGTAACAGTAGTGGCAGTACCAATAGTAGTTGTTGTATCGATTTTTGTTGCAGTAACTATTTATAATAAGAGTGCGGTTGTAAGATCGTTCTTCCGTGGAGTATTCTATATTCCTGCTATTTCATCAGTAGTATCAGTAACAGTTGTATGGGCATGGATTTATCACCCAGAATATGGTATTTTAAACTATGTGTTTAAATCTATGCATTTGATTAGTGAAAATGTTGACTGGTTAGGTAACCCTAAAACTGCATTATATGCGATTATAACGATACTTATTACAACATCATTAGGTCAACCAATAATTCTATATGTTGCAGCGCTTGGTAACGTTCCAAAAGAACTATTAGAAGCATCAGAAATTGATGGTGCAACTAAGTGGCAAGTATTTACAAAAATAACTTGGCCTTTAATTAAGCCTACAACATTATATATTGTTGTTGTGACAACAATTAACTCATTCCAGATCTTTGCGTTAATCCAGCTTTTAACAGCAGGAGGACCAAACTATGGAACAAGTACAATCATGTATTTAGTATATGAAGCAGCTATTAAGAATGGTAACCATGGTGTTGCAAGTGCGATGGGTATTATACTTGCAGTTATTATAGGTATAATCTCTATCCTACAATTCAAATTCTTATCTAGCGAAGATGATTAGGAGGAAGAAGCATGAAAAATATTAGTATTTTTAAAATCGTATCTATGATTATATTATTAGGTTTAACGATATTCTTTATCTTCCCGTTTTATTGGATAGCTACAGGATCGTTTAAACTACAAGATGTGGCGATTACTATTCCGCCAGAATGGTGGCCAACATCTCCAACATTAGAAAACTATGGAAAATTATTCACACCAAATACACTAAGATGGTTCTTTAACTCAGTATTTATCTCAGTTATGACAACACTTTTAGTGTGTATAACATCTGCATTAGCAGGGTATGCGTTAGCTAAAAAACAATTCCCAGGGGTGAAAGTAATATTTATGGTATTTGTTGCAGCTATGGCATTACCAAAACAAGTTATTTTAATTCCTTTATTAAACTTAATTACTGAATTTGGTTTAATGAATACTTACTATGCATTAATATTACCAGCAGTAGGATGGCCTTTTGGGGTATTCTTAATGAGACAGTTCTCTCAAGCTATTCCTCGTGAATTACTTGAATCTGCAAGAATTGATGGTTGTGGTGAAGTTAGAACATTTACAAATATTGCATTACCTATTATTAAACCAGGTATAGGGGCATTAGCGATTTTCACATTTATCGCTAGCTGGAACGATTACTTCTCTCAACTTATTTTCTCTAATACACCTGATATGTCAACATTACCACTAGGTCTTGCAGCTTTAGCTCAAGGTCAAGAGTTCTCAAATGACTATGGTTTATTAATGGCAGGGGCATCACTTGCATCTCTACCAATGATAATTGTGTTTATTTGTTTCCAAAATTACTTTACTCAAGGGGTTACTTTGGGAGCCGTGAAAGGATAAGATTATGGATAAAAAAGAATTATATGAATATCTGCGTGGAGAGCTTATAGTTTCTTGTCAAGCATTACCAGGAGAGCCTCTTTATCGTGAAGAAGGTGGAGTAATGTGCCTTATGGCCCAGGCAGCAAAAAATGCTGGGGTAAAAGCTATTCGAGCTCAAGGCATTGTAGATATAAAACAAATAAAAGAACAAACGAATTTACCAGTTATTGGAATAATTAAAAAATCTTATCCAGGGTATGCAACATATATAACAGCTACTATGGATGAAGTAGATAAACTTGTAGAAGCAGGTTCTGATATCATAGCGCTTGATTGTACAAATAGAGAGCGTGGAGATGGAAAAACACCAAGCGAGTTTGTTAAAGAGATAAAAGAAAAATATCCAAACATAGTTCTTATGGCGGATATCTCAAATCTAGAAGAAGCTATTGAAGCAGAAAAAGCAGGGGTAGATTTTGTTGGGACTACAATGAATGGCTACACACCATATACTACAGTATCAAAAAAATTTGATCCTAGTTTAGTAAAAGAAATAGTGAAAAATGTAAAAATACCAGTTATAGCTGAAGGAAAAATTCATGAACCAAAAGAAGCAAAAGCTGCGTTAGAAGCTGGTGCTCATTGCATGGTAGTAGGTGGAGCTATAACAAGGCCCCAAGAAATCACCTCAAGATTTTTAGCGGAGCTTAAATAATGTATATTTTGTATCTACTTGCATATTGGTATACATATAGTAAATGGTATATATTAGGATCATGGTTTATAACGCATATTCTGAATATTGCTTTTAAAAAATTGTGGTTATCTCCACTTTTAATAAATGCTGTGGCCTTAATAGTATTAGCTTTAGGTATATATTTCAAAATGATACAAGGTAAAGAAGTTGGGGCATCGGTTTTAAACGTATATATGCCGGTGGTATTTGCTAGTATTGTAATGAATATAATAGTATATCTATATAGAAGGATAAAACAAAAAATAAAAAGTAGGTAAAGATTAAAACAAGGTACTTATATAACATTTGTTATATAAGTACCTTGTTATTATATAAATAAAATAAAAGTCCTAAAACATATAGTAATAGGACTTTTATTTATACTCTTATTATCGAATTTCTTTGATACGAGCAGCTTTACCACGTAAGTTACGTAGGTAGTATAATTTAGCACGTCTAACTTTACCTTTACGTACAACTTCAATTCTTTCAACTTTTGGAGTGTGAACAGGGAATGTTCTTTCAACCCCAACACCGTTTGAAATTTTACGTACAGTATAAGTAGCAGAGATTCCTCCACCACGACGTTTGATAACTACTCCTTCGAATTGTTGGATACGCTCACGTCCACCTTCAACGATACGAACGTGTACTCTTACTGTATCCCCAGCTTTAAATTCAGGAATGTCTGTTCTTAATTGCGATTTAGTGATCGCTTCAATGATTTTGCTCATTTTTCTTTCTCCTTTTTTTACAAAATGCTCATTACTAATACTTGATTAACAGAGGAACATCGTAATTTAATGTTTTCACATCTTCTCAATTATAACATTTTTTATATCAAATAGCAATAGAAATTATATTATTTTTCTTATAAAAGTGCAGTTTCCCAAGTTTCTTCTTTGAAACCTAATAATAAGATATCATTTTCAAAGTCAAAAGCAAGCGGGCGTTTTATTAACATACCATTATTATGTAATAATTCTAATGCTTCATCAAGTGATAAAGTATCCAGTTTATTTTTAAGATCCAGTTCTTTATATACCAATCCACTTGTATTAAATAGTTTTTTTAGTGGTAAATCAAAAGTCTCAATTATCTTTTTAAAAGTATCAACTGTTGGTGTAGCTTCTTTTACATTAAAGTATGTAGCTTCTATGTTGTGAGTAGTTAATAATTTTTTAGCTTTTTTACATGTTGAGCATGTAGGGTATTCATAAATATAAAGCACAATACAAGCCTCCTTTCAAGTTTTTTTAGTAAATTTAAATTATAGGTCTTTGTTATTATAATACTATTAAATATTCATGTAAAGAAATCTGTTTAAGATGAATTTTTAAATGTTTTTCCTCGGTTTAAAAGCATCTGTCAAGAGGATTAACAGGCTATTATGATATAATATAATAAAGACACAAAGGAGTAAGAGGTATGAGAAAGATAATAGTTAGTGATTTAGTAAAGGAATATGGAGCATCTGATAATAAAGTCATGGCTAATGACAGACTCAGTTTTGAAATAGAAGAAGGTGAGTTTGTCGTTATCCTTGGTCCTAGCGGAGCAGGGAAGAGTACCTTATTAAACATACTAGGTGGAATGGACAGTGCTACTTCTGGAAGTGTGAATGTCTTTGGTAAAGAAATAGTTGGACTTGATGAAAAAGATTTGACTGAATACCGTCGACAAGATATTGGCTTTGTGTTTCAATTTTATAATTTAATACCTAATCTTAGTGTTTTAGAAAATGTAGAATTAGCTAATCAAATAGTAAAAAAATCTAAAGATGCATTAGAGATTTTAAAATTAGTTGGTTTAGAAAACAGGGTTAATAATTTTCCAAGCCAAATTTCTGGAGGAGAGCAACAACGTGTAGCGATAGCGCGTGCGATTGCTAAAAATCCTAAAATATTACTTTGTGATGAGCCTACTGGAGCTTTGGATTATAAAACAGGGAAGAATATTTTAAAAATTTTAAAAGAATATTGCAAAAACGAGAAAAAAACCGTTATAGTAATTACTCATAATAGTTCAATAGCGCAAACAGCGGATAAAGTAATAGAAATTTATGATGCAAAAGTAAAGAGTGTTTTTGTTAATCAAATACCGAAAAATATAGATGAAATTGAGTGGTAGAAGTTATGAGAGCATTAAATAAAGATATAATACGAGAAATTTCAAAAACAAAATCTAAATTTGTATCAATTATGATTATAATGTTTTTAGGTGTTTTTGTTTTTATAGGGCTTAAAGAAACAACACCAGCGATGGTAAATACCTATAATAAGACATTAGAACAACATAATATATATGATTTAAGGGTAACTAATAACTTTGGAATCAATAATGGTGATATTGAAGAAATAAGAAAATTAGAAAATATAGATAAACTAGAAACATATAACAAAAAAAATTATAAGCTAGAAAATAGTACTAATAGTATTGATATAGAGACTCTACCAAAAGAATTAGCTACACCGAAGGTAATTAAGGGGAAATTACCTACAACTAATAATGAGATAGCCGTAGTAGATTCATTGGAAAAAACTTATAAAATTGGCGATACTATAAACTTAGTAGATGATAAAAGCGAAGAAAAAAAATTAAAGAATTATTCATATAAAGTTGTAGGGTATGTCCATGGTGCAGATCATACTGAAGTATCAAGTAATAATCCTACAAATAATAGTTATTTTGGCTATATAAATAGAGAAAATTTTCAATTTGATAATGAAACAGGAGTTAATATAAAGCTAAAAGGTATATCATATAAATATAGCGATAGAAAATATATAGAAGAAGTTAATAAGAGTCGCGATCAACTTATAGATATATTAAAGGAAAGAAAACTAGTTGATGAAAAAAATTATAAGTCTAACACATCTCAAAAAATTAAAGAGAGCGAAGAAAGATTAGCTTCTATAGAAAAGGAATTAGCCTCTAATTTGGAGAGATTAGAACTGTTAAAAAACGTTGATATCCAAAGATATGCTGAACAAAGTTCAAAATTGAATGAAGCGAAAAAACAATTACAAGATAATAAAAAAAAATTGGAAGTTTCTAAAAGGGCATTTGAGGAAACTAATTATCCTAGGTTTAATGTTGAAAATATTAGAGGATTGGTTCATTATGCAGAGTTTATTGATTCAGCAGGAAGTTTATCATTCTTGGCGAATGTCTTTTCAATATTTTTATTTTCAGTATCTGTTTTAGTATCATTGACAACCCTAACTAGAATGGTAGATGAAAATAGAACCAGTATAGGAACATTGAAAGCATTAGGATATTCTAATAGAGATATTTTTAAAAAATATTATATTTACGGCGGAGTGTCAACTGTAATAGGAACAATTCTAGGGATTATTGCAGGGTATTTAGTTATTGTTCCAATAATATATAATTCATATTCGAGATTTTTTACACTGAAAGAACCGTATATAGTTTATAATTTACACATCATAGCCTTAGCATTTTTAATATCTATTTTGTGTATATTATTGGCGGTGTTTATCCCACTTCGGAAAAATCTTAAAGAAAGAAGTGCTTATTTATTACGTCCTAAAGCACCTAGTAGTGGAAGTAGAATATTTTTAGAAAATGTAAGTTTTATTTGGAAGAGGTTATCATTTTTAAGGAAAGTAACCTTTAGAAATATTTTTCGTTATAAAGTTCGTATGTTTATGACTATATTTGGGGTTATGGGGTGTCTGACATTAATGTTTATTGGATTTGCTATTCGTTTTGGTGTTATAGATATTTCTAATGAACAATTTAAAATAATTAATAAAATTGATGTTTTAGCGACGTATAACCCTTATGCAGAAAAAGAAGACATCGATAAGATTTCTAAAGAAATAGGAAGCAATTCTAATGTAGAAAACTTTACGAAGGTCAATGTTCAAAAAGCTACAGTAGAAAAAAATAATGAGGTATTAGATACAGCTCAATTAGTAACCTTAGATAGAAATAATTATAAAGATTATATAACGTTAATGGATAATAGAAGTAATATAGAATTACCTAAAGATTCCATTGTAATAAATGAAAAATTAGCCTATTTATATAATTTATCAGTAGGTGATAATTTCAAAGTTATTATAAATGAAAAAGAATATACATTAAAGATAGGAGCCATTAATAAAAATTATTTTGGGAATATCTTATATATGGATAGAGAATACTTTTCTAAAGTATTTGATAAAACATACTCTGACAATAGTTTTATAATAAAAATGAATAATTCAGATGAAGTAGAAAAAATGGCGAGTAAACTTCAAGATAATCCCTATGTAGTGAATGTGAGTGATAATTCAAAAATCCAAGAAAATCTTGATAATTTTATTAGTGGATTAGATATAATAGTTGTTGTTATGGTCTTATGTTCATTAGCCCTTGCGCTTGTGGTGCTTTATAATTTAATAAATGTTAATGTTTCAGAACGTCAAAGAGAATTATCAACAATTAAAGTTCTTGGTTTTTATCCGCGTGAAGTAACAATTTACGTATTTAGGGAGATATTTTATTTGAGCATAATAGGTATTGTTATTGGTAATTATATAGCGTACAGACTATACTTGAAAATAATATTAGAATTAGCAAGTAGAACTATGATGTTTAGTAGTAGGGTGCCTATTGCAGTATATGCATTATCAACTGGAGTAACATTAGTAATAATAATATTTGTTATGGCTATAATGCATAGAAGATTAAAAAAAGTAAATATGGTAGAATCGCTAAAAGCGATAGAATAGAGGTATATAGTATGGAAATAAGAATTACAGAAAAAGCACAGCAATTTTTAAAAGCACAAAATAAAAAACAAATAATTTGTATCTATTACGAGCAATTTTGCTGAGGTGGTAGAGTAAATAGAACTGTTGAGGTTTCAACAATAGAAAACTTTATTAGAGATACTTATATGAAATATGAGGTTGATGATTTTGAGGTATACATAGATCCTAGGTTGAATTTTGAAAGAGACGAGATAATTATCGATTTAGAGAATTTCTTCTTTTTAAAACGACTAACACAAAAAGGATTATCTATATAAATTAAGAATAAAAGAATTCGAAGAAATAATTATGATTTCTTCGAATTCTTTTTGAATTTATTAGTTTTCAGAAGCTTTAAGTTCTTCTTCTTTTTTATGCTTATCATTATAAACCCTTTGCATAATACCGATAACGATAGATAATGCAAATAAGCACATTAGTCCGATAAATAAGTTACGGACACCACCAGATAATGTTCCGCCTACATAAGAGTAAACGATTGTTGCTGGAAGTTGACCGATCCCTGTTGCAATAAAGAATCTCCAGAATCCCATGTTAGTAAGACCTGCAGCATAACTTACAAAGTCGAATGATACGAATGGTAATAGACGACATATAAGGATAGCTTTATCACCATAACGTTCGAAGAATACGTCTATACTTGCCATAGCTCCTTTACTTGTTAATCTTTCAACAACGTCACGACCAAGTCCTCTCGCAATGTAGAAACATACAGCAGCTCCAACCATAGCTGATGACCAAGAAAGAATAGCTCCAATAACCCAGCCGAAGATTGCAGCATTAGATAAAGTAATTAAGAATGCTGGAATAGGTGCGGCAACAGATTGTAGAACCATAAGGATACTAGAAACAACAGCAGCCCAAGCTCCCCAACCTCGTAAATATTCAATAACTGCATTAGTATCAAATTGTGATAAAGTAGCGAATGCTGTATTAATACCTTGTTTGAAACTTGGAACAGTAAAGTAAACTAAGAAGAAAATAGCAAAAGCAGCAATAGTGATATAACGAGCTGTTTTGCGTTGAGCTTTTTCTTTTTTCAGTTCTTCTGGGTTTACTTCACGAAGGTCACTAAGTTTAACTTCTTTTTCTTTTAAAGCTTTTCTTTCTTCTTTAGTGTAAACTTTTTGGTATTTAGGAAGAGTCATAATAATGTAAATATTGATTAAGTTGACAATTGCTAAACCAATTAAGAAAGGAACTTTTATCTGACTCAAGCTACCAGCGTGTAGTACTTCACGCGCTATATAAAGTAAGGTGGTAGTTTTCCCAGTAATAAGAGCAGCCCCAATAATAATACCTTCTATAATAAAGAATGTGTATTTGCGATTAATACGTTTGAAATATAATCCGGTCATAATTCCATAAACTGTCCAAACAAATATAACAAGAGTTTGGTCGGCTAACATTTCAAATTGAACAAAGAAGAACAATAGAAATGCGAAGAAGTATCCAATTGCGATACCGACACTTGTAAAATAAAATAATAATCTTAAACGTTTCATTAAATCTCTCCTAAGCTTTATTTATACAATAGCCAGAGTATTGATTCAACTCTGACTATTGTTAGGTGTCTATTTTTTTATACTGTAAATAGTTGCGATATATGCTCCATCTTCAGGAAGAACATTGTCAATACCAGTGAATTTAACTTCTTTTCTAGTTTCTACCGCTCCATAAGTATAAGCATCATTAGAGATAATACCTACTGGACAGCTATCTAAACAAGATAAGCAACCAGTGTTTTTTTCTTTAGCCATAGCTAAGTTTCCACCGAAACGGAAGTTGATTTGTTTACCGTTGCTATCTTTTACTACTTCATTTATATCATAGTTTCTTCCAGCACCTTTCCAAGTTACTTCAACTTTTATAGGTGTACCTTCAACGTGAGTAGTAGTAGCATTATTCATAGTCATGTTTTCCCCTGGTTTAGCACCGATTTCGATAAGAGCATTGTAGAAATCTTCAGGTTTAACATATGCAGTGAAAACAGATTTAGCACCATTTGTTCCACTTTGTTCTACAGAGTTGTGGCGAGTAGGTTCATTAAAATATTTACCATTAACTTTAGTAAGAACTGTAACAGTTCCGGCTTCTTTATCAACTTTTAATGGTTTATCTAGTGATACCCCTGCTACAAAGTCAGCTGGTTCATTTGAAGATGATTTGCTACCGCATCCTGCTGCTGTAAAAACTAATCCTGCAGCTATAAAAACTGATAATAATTTTTTAAGTTTCATAATAAAAAGCTCCTCCAAAAATAATAATTTTTATATTTGTATTATAACATTTTAATAAGTTTGTAACAATAAAATATGGGAAAATAACAAGTTTATAGCATACTAAGTTAGAATAAAGAGAAAAGCCAACAATAAATATTTTCTTATAACTATTTGCAGGAAAAGTGATGTATTTATTAAGTTTATTAAAAAAAGATATTAAGTAGAACTTAAATAAAATTATATAAAAATTATATTTAGAAATATAAAAAATAAAATTGACTTTCTAGAAATTAACTGAGAATAAATATCAATTAAAATAAAACTAAAATTTGAGGAAAAGTGTTGTGAATATTAGCGTTTTAAAGTGTATTATGATATAATATTTCAGTTATGGTGAAAAATGAAAAATAAAGAAAGGAGATAGAGTGTGTTAATTCAGCTAAACAATGTAACAAAGAACTTCGTAGTTAATGAAGTTTTTTCTAATGTTAAAATGGAAATCAATGATAAAGATAGAGTTGCTATTGTAGGGCGTAATGGAGCAGGGAAGAGTACATTGCTAAAAATTATTTCTGGTGAAATTGATTTTGATAATGGAGAAAGAACTGTTTCAAAAGATACAACAATAGGTTATTTATCACAAGAATTTATAGTAAGAGAAGATTTATCTATATATGAAGAAATGATAACTTGTTTTAATGAGATTATAGAACTTGAAAAAGAGTTAGAGAAAATATCGCATGAATTAACTTCAGAAAATATAGAAAACAACCCAGGGTTATTAGATAAATATGATAGATTGCAAAATCAAGTTTTAACACATAAAGATTATCATTATAAAAGTAAAATAGATAGTGTTTTGTATGGATTAGATTTTGATAAAGAAGTTTTTGATAAAAAAATAAGTACTTTTTCTGGTGGAGAAAAAACCAGGTTATCAATGGCGAAACTTCTTTTAAGTGAACCAGATTTATTAATATTAGACGAACCGACTAACCATCTTGATATGGAAAATGTTGCATGGTTAGAAAATTATTTATCATCTTACAATGGAGCGATAGTTATAGTTAGTCATGATAGATATTTTATTGATAAGGTGGTCAATGTTGTTTATAATTTAGAATTTGGTAAATTGAAGAAGTATGTAGGAAATTACTCTAATTTCTTACGCCAATATGAAGAAGATTACGAAAAGAATTTAAAAGAATATGTTAGCCAGCAAAAAGATATAAAACGTCTTGAAGAGTTCGTTCAAAAGAATATAGCTAGAGCTTCTACTAGTAAGATGGCAAAAAGTCGCCAAAAAGTCTTGGATAAGATGGAGATTATCGATAATCCTAGAAAAGATGATAAAGCAGCTAATATAGAATTTAGAATTAAAGAACAGAGCGGACGGGATGTACTAATAATTAACGATTTACAGGTTGGTTACGAGGAACAAGTAGGTCAAAAATATAATTTTTCAGTCTATAAAGGAGACAGACTAGCCATTGTAGGAAAAAATGGTATAGGAAAATCTACCTTGATTAAGACTATTGCAAAAAAACAAAAAAAACTTGGTGGAAACATTCAATATGGAAGCAAAGTATCATTAGGTTACTATGATCAAAAACAAGCAGAATTCGAATCATCAAAGACTATTTTAAATGAGCTTTGGGATGAGTATCCTCTTATGAAAGAAGCGGAAGTAAGAACAGTACTAGGGCGCTTCTTATTTAGAGGTGACGATGTTCTTAAAATCGTAAGAGATTTATCAGGTGGTGAAAAAGCTAGATTGGAACTTGCAAAACTAATGCTAGAAAAAAATAACTTATTAATACTAGATGAGCCGACTAACCATCTTGATATAACTAGTAAACAAGTTTTAGAAGAAGCGCTTGAAAACTACGAAGGAACTATTCTTTTTGTCAGCCACGATAGATACTTTATTAATAAAATAGCTAATAAAGTTTTTGATATCACAGAAGAGGGATATAATATATACTTAGGAAATTACGATTACTACTTGGAAAAGCGCGAGCAGGAAAAAATCGCTAAGAGATTAAAAGAAGAAAAAATTGCTGAAGCAGTTGTTAAAGAAGTAAATGATTATGTTCTGAGTAAAGAAGAAAAACGCCGTATAAGGAAGTTAGAGAGAACTCGCGATGAACTTATTGTGCAAATTGACGAATTAGAGAGTAAGATTAAAATAGTTAACGAAGAGTTAATGAAAGAAGAGGTCTATACTGATGCGGTTAAAACGCAGGAATGGAATGGAAAGTTAAAAAAATTAACTTCGGAACTAGAGGAAAAGAATAATTCGTGGCTAGAAATAGAGGAAGAATTAGAAAGTATACAATAAAATATGGAAATAAAAATAACAACATATGTAGATAATGAAAAAGCACTTGAAGAAAAGTATGTAGGAGAATATATAGTAGCAAATACTTATGAAAAAATACAATATATTGACAAAAATAAGAAAAAAATAAAAATTTTTATTGACAAAATGAAAGAAAGTGTTAGTATAGAGAAAGACAATTCAAAAATGTCTATAGAATATAGTCGTAAAAGTAGTGACTATACAACGGTTTATGGCATTATGAAATTAGATACTCAGCTCGTAAAAATAAATAAACTGGCAAGAAATAATCTAGTTATGCATGAGATTATTTATAATATATTTTTTGATCAAGAAAAACAACAAAATAAATTGAAAATATTAGTGAAAAATAGTGGTAATTAAGTAAGGAGGTTACTTTAGTGAAAAACAAAATAGTAGAATTGCTACAAAATTCCTTGAAAACATTGGAAATAGATGGAGTTGATATCTATGTAGAAACACCTAAAAATACTGATAATGGTGATTTTTCTTCTAATGTTGCAATGCAATTAACGAGGGTATTGAGAAAAAATCCACGAGTTATTGCCGAGGAAATAATAGCAAATATTCCTGCAGATGATGCGGTAGAGAAGGTAGAAATTGCAGGACCAGGATTTATTAACTTTTATGTAAAAAAATCAAGTTTAGGAAGTATAATTCAGAAAATTCTAGCAGATGATTGTAAATATGGAGAAAATAATACAGGGCAAGGTAAGAAAGTTCTTTTAGAGTATGTATCTGCTAATCCAACAGGAACTCTTCATGTAGGGCATGCTCGAAATGCCGCATATTCAGATTCATTAGCTAGAATTATGAAAAAATCAGGATATGATATTTCACGTGAATATTATATAAATGACGCAGGAAACCAAATTAATAACTTAGTAATTTCAGCGATAGTTCGTTACAAACAAGCTTTAGGATTAGAAGCGGAAATGCCAGAAGATGCATATCATGGAGAAGATATAAAATTACTAGGACAAAAATTAAAAGATGAATTTTCAGATTCATTACTAGAAAGAGAAGATTTAGAGAGTTTTATTCGTGACTATGCGGTTGCGTATGAAATGGATAATATTAAAAAAGATTTAGGTGATTTTGGTCTAGAGTATGATGTTTATTTTAGTGAAAAATCACTATATGAAGATGGCTTAGTAGATAAAGCTATGGCTTCTTTACGTGAACAAGGATTTGTTTATGAAAAGGATGGAGCTCTTTGGTTAGAGACAACAGCACTAGGAACAGGTGATGATAAAGACCGTGTTCTTATTAAAGCTGATGGTACACTTACATACTTAACAAGTGACATTGCTTACCACAAAAATAAACTAGATCGTGGGTTTGATTTATTAATAGATGTACTTGGAGCTGATCATCATGGTTATATCGCTCGTCTTAAAGCGAGTATTGTTGCGATGGGGTATAAAGCTGATCAGTTAGAAGTTCTTATTATGCAAATGGTGCAACTTTTAAATAATGGTGAAGTAGTTAAGATGAGTAAGAGAACAGGTAAGGCTATTACTCTTCGTGACCTAATTGATGAAGTAGGAGCAGATGCAGCTAGATATTTCTTGGTAATGAGAAGTGCAGATAGTCACTTAGACTTTGATTTTGCTGTGGCTAAGGAACAATCAAGTGATAATCCACTATATTATGTTCAATATGCTCATGCGCGTATTTGTTCAATTTTACGCCAGGCAGCAGAACAAGAAAATTATAATTTAGATAAGTGTGATTATGAGTTGTTAACAGATGAATATTCAGTAGAATTACTAAAAACATTGGCCTATTATCCAGAAATAGTGGCGCAAGCGGCAACTAATTATGAGCCGCACAGAATATGCAACTATTTGCAGAATTTAGCGAGTGCATTCCATAAGTTCTACAATAACAATAAAGTTATAACAGAGAATGCAGAACAAACACAAAGTTATTTAGCGTTAATAACAGCTGTAAAAATAACTTTAAGAAATGCTTTGGAATTAATCGGGGTTTCAGCTCCGGAAAAAATGTAGATATATTTTGATGAAGGGAATTATTTTATAGATGGTAAAATTAAATGAATTAAGCACAGAACAAGTAAAGGCGATGTCATTAGTTGACTTATGCTATGCATATATGGTAGAAGAAAATATTGAAAAATTAAATATTTATGATTTTTTAGATTATATTAAGCCTCTAAGAGGTGTTGATGAAGAAGAATTTTCATCACAAGCAGCGTATTTTTATACAGATTTAAACTTAGATGGACGTTTTATATGTGTAGAAGATGGAAGTTGGAAACTTCGCGACAGTTTATTTGTAGAAGATATTAAAACTTTTGTTGAGCCAAGTGTTCAAAAATTTGAAATTGATGATGAAGAGTTAGAAGAATTAGGAGAAGATGAACAAGAAGATGTTCATGATGAAGTTGATGCTCTTGTAGAAGAGGAAGATATGGAAGAAAATGAAGATGTTTATGATTTTGATAATGATGGAATAGTATCGAAATATAATATCACGAGTGAAGATGAAGAATTTTAAAATTATAAAAGCCCTTAGGGGTTTTTTATAATTTTAAAAGTTAGAAATAGAATCTAAAGTAATTCTTATAAGAAATAAATTATTATAGACAAACAAGCTGGAGACTTATAAAATTTAAAAGTGAAATTATTTTGAAATTAAAAGTCTTTTCAGTTGCTTATACTTGTAATATAGGTTATAATTATTAAAATCAATAAAAGATATAGTAATAATTGTAATACAGATTTTAAGTTTTTTAAGTGAACGACAGTAAGACCCATTTATTTTATTTATTATCTTTGCCAGCAAGAATACGATTGATTATTGATAATAAATTAAAATAAAAGGAGATTGTAACTTATGAAACAAGGTACAGTAAAATGGTTTAACGAAGAAAAAGGATTTGGATTTATCGCAGTAGAAGGTGAAAAAGATGTATTTGTTCACTTCTCTAGTATTCAAAAAGATGGTTTTAAAACTTTAAAAGAAGGCGATAAAGTAGAATTTGAAGTTGAAGATGGTGCACGTGGACCACAAGCAGCTAACGTAGTTGTACTTTAATTTTAGTAGTTATAATAATGAGAAACCCTATTAATTAAATAGGGTTTCTTTTTATAATTTAAAAAGATGTTAAATAGAAATAAAATTGCTAAGTATTTTCATTAGATAGGATTAATATAAAATAAATAGTAAAATATATGTAGAAAGATTATTTTTATTGATTAAGATATTTTGAAACAGATTGATTTTAAAATAGAGATAGTATATAATGAAAGCGTAAACATAATAAAAAATTTAAGGAGGATAATAGTATGGAAAAAACGGGGAAAATGAAACATCCTAAGGGACTTCATCTGGTAAATATCACTACTGTTATGCAAAATTTATATGCTTATGGAATTATAGGATTCCTAATTTTGTTCTTCACAACAGGAACAGCAGAAGGTGGATTAGGTCTTGAAAAAGGATTTGCCGTGACCCTATATGGATATTATGGTGCAGCGGGGTATATGATGGCCCTTCTTGGAGGATGGCTAGCAGATAAATATCTAGGTCTTCAAAAATCTATTATATTAGGAACATTATTCAGCTGCTTTGGTTACATAGCTTTATATTTCTCAACTGGTGCATTATGGACAGTTATTGCCAGCTTAGCATTATTACTTGTTGCAGCGGGGATTGGTAAAGGAAATATTAGTGCTATGGTTGGTGCGCTTTATGAACGTGACCAAGTAACCATGAAGGATGCAGCATATAGTATTTATTATATGGCAATTAATATTGGTAGCTTATTTGGTCCAATTATTTTTGGTTTAGTTACAGATAGTTGGTTTGCAAAAGTAGCTAATGATGGGAAAATCATTTCTTATGGATATCGTGTTGGATTCTTAGTAGCAGCGGCTATTGCATTCTTACAATTTGTAGTATTTGCATTTTTTGCACCTACTTGGATAAAAGATAAAGGTAAATATCCAACAGCAAGTAAAACGGCTAAAAAATCTGTTAACCACCCACTAACTCAAATTGATAAAGATAGAATGAAAGCTATGGCTGTTATGTTCGTATTCTCTACTTTATTCTGGTCAGCTTGGTTCCAAACGCAAACATCATTTGCTATTCTTACTCAAAAAGCAGTAGATAGAACAATTTTCGGATGGACAATTCCAACTCCATGGTTAGTATCATTCAACGGATTGCTATGTGTTATATTAGCTCCAACATTTGGTGCTCTATGGGTAAAACTTAGTAAAACAAAACGTGGTGACTGGGATACAGGTACTAAAATGGGTCTAGGAATGATTATTTCTGGTTTGGCTTTTGTAGTTATGATTTTTGGGTTAAACACAATAAATGGTAATGTGGAAAGTGGATTGAAAATTAATATACTTTATATTTTACTTACTTACGTATTATTAACAGTAGGAGAATTATTCCTATCTCCAATCGGAATGGCGATGTTTAATAAACTTGCTCCAGCTAAATACGCATCATTAGCAATGGGTATTTGGTACCTAACATTCTCATTAGCAAATATTATTTCAGGATATCTTGCAAAACTAACAGTTAGATTAAATTACACACAAGTATTCACATACATCGGTGGAGTTGTAATAGTTTTAGGAGTGATATTAATCTTGCTTAAAGGTTACTTGAATAAATTCATGCATATAGATAAATTAGAAGAAGAAGCTAAAGCTATTGCGGAAGCTGAAAGAGAATAATAAAGTATTAGTATCTTATAAAAATATGAGAGTTAATCTTTAGTTGTTATTCTAGTATATATATAGAAAAATTTAAGGGTGAGCTGTATGTTGATATAGCTCACTCTATTTGAGTAAAATAATTTTATACCTTATAATATAAGTTATTAATGATAAAGGAGAACTTTAAAATGGAAATTAAAAAAATAAATACAGAAAAAGCTCCTAAGGCTATAGGACCATATGTTCAAGCTAATAAAGTGGGAGAACTTATTTTTTGTTCTGGACAACTAGGAATTAATCCTGAAACTGGAAAATTAGTAGATGGTGGTGTGTTAGAAGAAGCTAAACAAGTATTTAAAAATATTCAAGCTATATTAGAAGAAGCGGGAAGTTCAATGAATCATGTTGTAAAAACATTAGTTTTACTAAAAGATATTGCAGATTTTGCAGAAGTTAATAAAGTATACGCTGAACAATTCAATGATGTATTACCTGCAAGATCAGCTTTCCAGGTTGCAGCTTTACCATTAAACGGTAATATAGAAATAGAAGTAATTGCTGTAGAAAAATAAAAAACAATGGTTAGCAGTTTGCTAACCATTGTTTTTTGCATTGTATCTTGCGATAGCTTCATCTATTTGCTCATTAGTGAAATTTGCGATATCACCTTTTAATTCGTTTTCTATAATATTTCTACTCGTACTACCCTCTTGAGTAAATCTAATAGTATTATATGTTTCAGGTACTTGTTGACCTACGATGCGTGGATGGATTTGAGTATTAGGTTTTGAAGAGGTTTTTTTATTACTAGATGCTTCTTTATTTTTTGTGTTCGTATTTTTCTTTTTGCCATCGCGAGTATGTGCAGCTTTATTTTTGTTATTTAAGTCAAGTAAAGTATCACGAATATTACTATAATCAAAATGATATTTGTTGACAATTTTTTCTATTTGTTCATCTAAATTATTCGCTGTTTCATCTAATTCTTCAATTTCATTTTTAGCTTTATTATAGTTTTCTATATTAGTATTAAAATATGCAATGGCTTTGTCAAAAACTTTATTGGTATCTAATTTTTTTGCTTCCTCAAGTAAGTCTTTGGCAAAATCTATATCAGTATTTTTAAGTTGATTATCAATATTTTTCAAATTGCTTGCAATTTCTACTTCTTGATCGATATATTTTAAAGTTTCTTTTGCTTTTTCTGTAGTAAGAGATTCTAACCCTTTTAATCCAGTCGTAAAATCATGATTATCATTTATTAATGCCAAATACTTAGAGTGTTCCTCTTTAAAGTTTTTACTCCCGGAATTAATATAGAAATATGTTCCGCCCACTAGTAAAAATATTGATAAAATCGGGATTAGAATAGAAATAAATTTTTTCAATAATATTGAGGCTCCTTTCTGTTGTCTATATACCCCTTATTTTATACTGTTTAAGAAGAAAAATCAAGATAGAGTGTTTCTCTGTTTAAAATTCTTGAAATCGAATAGTCAAAATCTATAGTAATATCTTGACAATGTGGTAAGTTTGGTATAATATATTTAAATATACTGTGACAATTTATAAAGTAAAAAGAATGTTATTTCATGTTTTTATGAAAGAGAGTCTAATCCTTGGGCTGGAAGATTGGATATGAATGATTGAAGTAAGAAACACTTTTTATAAAATTGAAGAAGATTTTAATGAGATATCAGTATTCTGATATAAATTAGGGTGGCACCACGAAGTTAGCAATCGTCCCATGTAGTCAAATGACTATGAGGGGCGATTTTTATATTAGAGTACGTTAATAGAACAAGTAATTAAGTAATGAGAGGAGCTTTAATATGGTAATATCGATGCCTAGAGGAACTCAAGATATTTTGCCTGAGGAAAGTAGAAAATGGCAATATATTGAAGAAAAATTAAGAAAAATAAGTAGTGATTTTTGTTATGAAGAAATAAGAACGCCAATGTTTGAGTCTACTGAACTTTTTAGTAGAGGTGTTGGGGATACAACAGATATAGTCCAAAAAGAAATGTATACTTTTATGGATAAAAGTGATCGATCTTTAACTTTGAGACCAGAAGGAACTGCAGGGACAGTCCGCTCTTATATAGAAAATAAACTTTTTGCACAAACAATTCAACCGCAAAAATTATACTACATAGGACCAATGTTTAGATATGAAAGAAAACAAAAAGGGCGTTACCGTCAATTTGTTCAATATGGAGTTGAAGTTATAGGGGATGAAAGTCCAAAAATTGATGCGGAGGTTATTAGTTTAGCTTATAACATATATAAAATGTTTGGAATTGAAAATATTAAAGTGAGTATTAATTCACTTGGGAATCCAGAAGAACGTAGGGCATATAATGAGGCATTAATTAAGCATTTTGAACCTAGAATTCATGAATTTGATGAAGACTGTAATAATCGACTTTATAAAAATCCAATGAGAATATTGGATTGTAAAGTAGATGCTAATCATGAACTTGTAAAAACAGCGCCTAGGTTATTAGAGTATTTAGGAGAAGAATCAAAAGCTTATTTTGCAGAAGTACTTAGACATCTAGATGCGCTAGGTGTTAAGTACGAAATAGATCATAATTTAGTTCGTGGACTGGATTACTATACGCATACAGCATTTGAGATTATGATAGATAACCCAGAAGTAGAGTTGAAAACTCTTTGTGGTGGTGGCCGTTATAATGGCTTAGTTAAATTATTGGATGGTCCAGAAGATAAAAAAGGTATCGGATTTGCTTTAAGTATAGAAAGATTATTGCTTGCGTTAGAGAGTGAGAACATCACACTTCCTATCGATGATACAATTGACTTATTTGTTGTATCAATGGGAGAAAAAGCTGGTGATGCAGCGGTAAAACTTACGAATGATTTGCGCTTAGCAGGATACAAAGCTCAAAATGATTATTTCGATAAGAAAATGAAAGCGCAGATGAAGATTGCTGATCGTTACAAAGCGAAACTTTCTATAATAATAGGAGAAAGTGAATTAGAAAATGATGAATATGTTGTAAAAGATATGGAATCATTTAATCAAAAAACTGTGAAAAGAGAAAATATTATAAAATATTTAGAAGAAAAGCTGAGAGGAGAAAAGTAATGAGTGCATACGGAAGAACAGAATATGCAGGACGTATTGATGAAAAATATGTTGGGAAGAAAGTAGTAGTAAAAGGTTGGGTAAGTAAGCGTCGGGACCTAGGTAATTTAATTTTTATAGATGTAAGAGATAGAATGGGTGTAGTGCAATGTGTCTTTTCTGGTGAAAAAAATAATGAATTACATGAACTTGCTTCTACACTAAGAAATGAATTTGTTATTTCTATTGAAGGAGAAGTTGTATTAAGAAATGAAAACACAGTAAATGATAAAATTGCAACTGGTAAAGTAGAAATTATTGCTGATAAATTAGAAATATTATCAAAAGCAAAAACTCTACCATTCGTATTAGATGATGCTTCATTATCTAGTGAAGAGTTACGTCTAAAATATCGTTACTTAGATTTAAGAAGAACGGAACTTGCTGAAGTATTACACTTACGTTCAAAAATTACTAAAGCAACAAGAGACTATTTAGATAATAATATGTTTGTTGATGTCGAAACACCTATTTTAACAAAATCTACTCCTGAGGGAGCGCGTGATTATCTTGTTCCAAGTAGGGTTCATCCAGGTGAGTTTTACGCTTTACCACAGTCACCACAATTATTTAAGCAATTATTAATGGTAGCAGGATTTGACAGATACTATCAAGTTGCTCGTTGTTTCCGTGATGAAGATTTACGTGCTGATAGACAACCAGACTTTACTCAAATTGATATGGAAATGAGTTTTATGTCGCAAGAAGAAATTCTTACTATGATTGAAGGCCTTATTGCACATGTTATGAAAGAAGTAAAAGGAATTGATGTCGTAACGCCATTCCCAAGATTAGATTACGAAGAAGCAATGGAAAGATTTGGTAGTGATAAACCAGATACTCGTTTTGGAATGGAATTAAAAGATGTTAGTGATTTAGTTAAAAACTTAGACTTCAAAGTATTCTCTAATGCAGTTGAGCAAGGTGGAGCTGTTAAGTGTATCGTAGCAAAAGGATGTGCGGAGCAGTATTCAAGAAAAGATATAGATGCATTAGGTAAATATGTAGCTAACTATGGCGCTAAAGGATTAGCTTGGGTGAAAGTAACAGAAGAAGGATTAAATGGAGCGATTGCAAAATTTTTCACAGATGAAGTTGCTCAAGAATTAGTAGTGCGTGTTGATGCAGAAGTAGGAGATATTATTCTATTTGCAGCTGATAGCAAAAAAGTATGTTACGCATCTTTAGGGGCATTACGTCAAAAACTTGCAGCTGATTTAGACTTAATTGATAAAGATAAATACAATTATCTATGGGTTGTGAATTGGCCTTTATTAGAATATGATGAAGAACGTGGGAAATACAGTGCAGCTCACCATCCATTCACAATGCCAAAAATAGAAGATGTAGAGTTATTAGGAACTGCTCCAGAAAAAGCTTATGCCCAAGCATATGATATAGTCTTAAATGGCTATGAACTTGGGGGAGGAAGTATCCGTATTTACGATAAAGACGTTCAATCATCAATGTTCAAAGCGTTAGGATTTAGTGAAGAAGAAGCGAAATCTCAATTTGGTTTCTTATTAGATGCCTTTGAATATGGAGTTCCACCACATGGAGGGTGTGCATTAGGGTTAGATAGATTTGTAATGTTACTTGCAGGCCGTGATAATTTACGAGATACTATTGCGTTCCCTAAAACAGCAGCAGCTGCAGATCCAATGACTCAAGCTCCATCACCAGTAGACTTAGAACAATTATTAGAGCTTAACATTGCGTTATTAAGAAAATAATAAATTTAAGACAAGGGAGCAGGTAGAATATATTTCATTTTACCTGCTCTTTAATTTAAAAAGTTTCACATTATTATAGAAAGAATTTCATTTGTTTTTAAAAATCGAACAATCGATTATTTATATAGTGTAAATGTTAAGAAAAAAGAAGAAACGACCTTGACAAAGGGAAAAGTAGATGATAGAATAGAAAAGTCTTGAAGAAAGACGAAGTCATTTTAAAATAAGTTAAAAAAAGTTTAAAAAAACTATTGACAAAAAAAAATAAAAATGATAAGATATAAAAGTTGCTAACGCAACAAACTTGAACATTGAAAACTAAACGAATTAAGTCAACGTTAATTCCAAAAAGGACAGTTTTGAAAAGAAACTATAAAACTTTTTAAAGAGCTAATCAAGCTAAACAATTATTTGGAGAGTTTGATCCTGGCTCAGGACGAACGCTGGCGGCGTGCCTAATACATGCAAGTCGAGCGAAGTTTTTCTGGTGCTTGCACTAGAAAAACTTAGCGGCGAACGGGTGAGTAACACGTAAAGAACCTGCCTCATAGACTGGGACAACTATTGGAAACGATAGCTAATACCGGATAACAGTATTTCTCGCATGAGAGATATTTAAAAGTTGGTTATGCTAACACTATGAGATGGCTTTGCGGTGCATTAGCTAGTTGGTGGGGTAAAGGCCCACCAAGGCGACGATGCATAGCCGACCTGAGAGGGTGATCGGCCACACTGGGACTGAGACACGGCCCAGACTCCTACGGGAGGCAGCAGTAGGGAATCTTCCGCAATGGGCGAAAGCCTGACGGAGCAACGCCGCGTGAGTGAAGAAGGATTTCGGTTCGTAAAGCTCTGTTGTTAGGGAAGAATGGATATGTAGTAACTATACATGTAAGAGACGGTACCTAACCAGAAAGCCACGGCTAACTACGTGCCAGCAGCCGCGGTAATACGTAGGTGGCAAGCGTTGTCCGGAATTATTGGGCGTAAAGCGCGCGCAGGTGGTTTAATAAGTCTGATGTGAAAGCCCACGGCTCAACCGTGGAGGGTCATTGGAAACTGTTAAACTTGAGTGCAGGAGAGAAAAGTGGAATTCCTAGTGTAGCGGTGAAATGCGTAGAGATTAGGAGGAACACCAGTGGCGAAGGCGGCTTTTTGGCCTGTAACTGACACTGAGGCGCGAAAGCGTGGGGAGCAAACAGGATTAGATACCCTGGTAGTCCACGCCGTAAACGATGAGTGCTAAGTGTTGGTCTCATAAGAGATCAGTGCTGCAGCTAACGCATTAAGCACTCCGCCTGGGGAGTACGACCGCAAGGTTGAAACTCAAAGGAATTGACGGGGACCCGCACAAGCGGTGGAGCATGTGGTTTAATTCGAAGCAACGCGAAGAACCTTACCAAGTCTTGACATACTGTGAGGACACAAGAGATTGTGTTGTTCTGACCTTTGGTTAGACACAGATACAGGTGGTGCATGGTTGTCGTCAGCTCGTGTCGTGAGATGTTGGGTTAAGTCCCGCAACGAGCGCAACCCTTATATCTAGTTGCCAGCAGTAAGATGGGGACTCTAGATAGACTGCCAGTGATAAACTGGAGGAAGGTGGGGATGACGTCAAATCATCATGCCCCTTATGACTTGGGCTACACACGTGCTACAATGGATAGGAACAAAGAGAAGCGAGCTCGCGAGAGTCAGCCAACCTCATAAAACTATTCTCAGTTCGGATTGTAGTCTGCAACTCGACTACATGAAGCTGGAATCGCTAGTAATCGCGAATCAGAATGTCGCGGTGAATACGTTCCCGGGTCTTGTACACACCGCCCGTCACACCACGAGAGTTTGTAACACCCGAAGACGGTGGCCTAACCTTTAAGGAGGGAGCCGGTCACGGTGGGACAGATGATTGGGGTGAAGTCGTAACAAGGTAGCCGTATCGGAAGGTGCGGCTGGATCACCTCCTTTCTAAGGATAAGGAATACGTTGGCAATTCGTTTAGTTTTGAGTGTTCAAGGAATACTCAAGCACAATGAAAACTGAATATATATATTAGATCAAAGATAATTTTCTATAAGTAAAGAAACAGATTTACAAAACCGAGAAAAAAGTAAGTAAGTTGAAAAACTTATTCACAAGAGTTCAAGGAAGAAGAACGAAGCGTAAAAGCTACACACGATTAAGTAGTAAAGGGCGCACGGAGGATGCCTTGGCACTAGGAGCCGAAGAAGGACGTGACAAACGACGAAACGCTACGGGGAGCTGTAAGTAAGCAAAGATCCGTAGATATCCGAATGGGGGAACCCACCGCTTTTAAAAGGGCGGTACGCGAAAGCGAGGTAACGCAGGGAACTGAAACATCTAAGTACCTGCAGGAAGAGAAAGAAAAATCGATTTCCTAAGTAGCGGCGAGCGAAAGGGAAAGAGCCCAAACCAATGTGCATGCATATTGGGGTTGTAGGACTCTCAACAAAGCGTATGACGAAGTATAGTAGAACAATTTGGAAAGATAGACCATAGAAGGTAAAAGTCCTGTATACGAAATGCTAAGTTGGCGTGAGAGAGCACCTGAGTACGGCGGAACACGAGGAATTCCGTCGGAATCTACCAGGACCATCTGGTAAGGCTAAATACTACCTAGTGACCGATAGTGAACCAGTACCGTGAGGGAAAGGTGAAAAGAACCCCGGGAGGGGAGTGAAAGAGAACCTGAAACCGTGTGCTTACAAGTAGTCAGAGCCCTTTAGGGGGTGATGGCGTGCCTTTTGTAGAATGAACCGGCGAGTTACTTTATCATGCGAGGTTAAGTGGAAGACATGGAGCCGAAGCGAAAGCGAGTCTTAATAGGGCGAAATAGTATGATGGAGTAGACCCGAAACCAAGTGATCTACCCATGACCAGGTTGAAGTTTAGGTAACACTGAATGGAGGACCGAACCAGGACACGTTGAAAAGTGTTTGGATGAGCTGTGGGTAGCGGAGAAATTCCAATCGAACTTGGAAATAGCTGGTTCTCTCCGAAATAGCTTTAGGGCTAGCCTCGTTGTGAGTTTACTGGAGGTAGAGCACTGTTTGGACTAGGGGCCCATCCCGGGTTACCGAATTCAGACAAACTCCGAATGCCAGATAAATATCAACGGGAGTCAGACTGCGGGTGATAAGGTTCGTAGTCGAAAGGGAAACAGCCCAGACCGCCAGCTAAGGTCCCAAATTGTATGTTAAGTGGAAAAGGATGTGATGATGCACAGACAACCAGGATGTTGGCTTAGAAGCAGCCACCATTTAAAGAGTGCGTAATAGCTCACTGGTCGAGTGACATCGCGCCGAAAATGTACCGGGGCTAAACATACAACCGAAGCTGCGGATATAACTAATGTTATATGGTAGGAGAGCGTTCTAACATCATAGAAGCTGAGCTGGAAGGCGAGGTGGAGAGGTTAGAAGTGAGAATGCCGGTGTGAGTAGCGAAAGATAGGTGAGAATCCTATCCACCGAAAGACTAAGGTTTCCAGAGGAAGGCTCGTCCGCTCTGGGTAAGTCGGGACCTAAGGTGAAGCCGATAGGTGAAGCCGATGGACAACAGGTAGAAATTCCTGTACCACCAAATATCGATTGAGAGAAGTGGGGACAGAGGAGGCTAATTGATCGTCCTGATGGAATAGGACGTCTAAGCACAAAGGTTGAGTAGTAGGCAAATCCGCTGCTCATAAGACTGAAGTGTGATGGGGAGCGAAATTAAAGTAGCGAAGTCAATGAAGCCAAACTCTCAAGAAAAGCCGCTATCGAGATAAGAGGTGCCCGTACCGCAAACCGACACAGGTAGTTGGGAAGAGAATTCTAAGGTGAGCGAGAGAACCATCGTTAAGGAACTCGGCAAAATGACCCCGTAACTTCGGGAGAAGGGGTGCCTACGAGAGTAGGCCGCAGTGAATAGGCCCAAGCGACTGTTTAACAAAAACACAGGTCTCTGCAAAACCGAAAGGTGAAGTATAGGGGCTGACGCCTGCCCGGTGCTGGAAGGTTAAGAGGAGTGCTTAGGAGAAATCCGAAGGTATGAATTGAAGCCCCAGTAAACGGCGGCCGTAACTATAACGGTCCTAAGGTAGCGAAATTCCTTGTCGGGTAAGTTCCGACCCGCACGAAAGGCGTAACGATTTGGGCACTGTCTCAACGATGGACTCGGTGAAATCATAGTACCTGTGAAGATGCAGGTTACCCGCGACAGGACGGAAAGACCCCATGGAGCTTTACTGTAGCTTGATATTGAATTTTGATGCAGTATGTACAGGATAGGTAGGAGCCTAAGAATCATGCACGCCAGTGTATGAGGAGGCGCTGTTGGGATACTACCCTTGCTGTATTGAAATTCTAACCCTCGGCAAAGACCGGGAGACAGTGTCAGGTGGGCAGTTTGACTGGGGCGGTCGCCTCCCAAAGAGTAACGGAGGCGTTCAAAGGTTCCCTCAGAATGGTTGGAAATCATTTGCAGAGTGTAAAGGCACAAGGGAGCTTGACTGTGAGACTTACAAGTCGAGCAGGTGCGAAAGCAGGACTTAGTGATCCGGTGGTTCCGCATGGAAGGGCCATCGCTCAACGGATAAAAGCTACCCTGGGGATAACAGGCTTATCTCCCCCAAGAGTCCACATCGACGGGGAGGTTTGGCACCTCGATGTCGGCTCATCGCATCCTGGGGCTGTAGTCGGTCCCAAGGGTTGGGCTGTTCGCCCATTAAAGCGGTACGCGAGCTGGGTTCAGAACGTCGTGAGACAGTTCGGTCCCTATCCGTCGTGGGCGTAGGAAATTTGAGAGGAGCTGTCCTTAGTACGAGAGGACCGGGATGGACGTATCAATGGTGTACCAGTTGTCACGCCAGTGGCATAGCTGGGTAGCTAAATACGGAAGGGATAAGAGCTGAAAGCATCTAAGCATGAAGCCCCCCTCGAGATGAGATTTCCCACGGATATTAAGACCCCTTGAAGACGACAAGGAGAATAGGTTAGGAGTGTAAGTGTGGTAACACATGTAGCTGACTAAAACTAATAGGTCGAGGACTTAATCAAGTGAAGTTCTGAAAAATTTGTTGACAAGAGAAGAAAAGATGATATAATATATGTATGAAGTTTTCGTCTGGTGGCGATAGCGAAGAGGACACACCTGTACCCATACCGAACACAGAAGTTAAGCTCTTTAGCGTCGAATGTAGTTGGGTTTACGCCCTGCAAGACTAGAACGTTGCCAGGCTTTTGAAGTCTTTAGCAAATGCTTTAGACTTATTATTCCACAGTAGCTCAGTTGGTAGTAGCATCTGACTGTTAATCAGAGGGTCGCAGGTTCGAGTCCTGCCTGTGGAGCCATTTTTTGGCCCGTTGGTCAAGTGGTTAAGACACCGCCCTTTCACGGCGGTAACACGGGTTCGAATCCCGTACGGGTCACCATTTGAACGGAGGTTTAGCTCAGCTGGGAGAGCACTTGCCTTACAAGCAAGGGGTCAGCGGTTCGATCCCGTTAACCTCCACCATTTTAATAGTCGGGAAGATAGCGAAGAGGCTAAACGCGGCGGACTGTAAATCCGCTCCTTAGGGTTCAGTGGTTCGAATCCACTTCTTCCCACCATTCTTTTATAACATTGGGATATAGCCAAGCGGTAAGGCAACGGACTTTGACTCCGTCATTCCCCTGGTTCGAATCCAGGTATCCCAGCCATGAGCCATTAGCTCAGTTGGTAGAGCATTTGACTTTTAATCAAAGGGTCGAAGGTTCGAGTCCTTCATGGCTCATTTATTATATAAAAGGCTTAACAGCCTTTTATATTTTTTGGCCCGTTGGTCAAGTGGTTAAGACACCGCCCTTTCACGGCGGTAACACGGGTTCGAATCCCGTACGGGTCATCTTGACTTGAAAGCTACAATTAATTTTGTGGCTTTTTCTATTTATTAAGTTCTTTTGCAGTAAAGCTAAGTGGAAGTACTTCTTCAAAGAAGTTATAAACCTCATATGAATTGTTAGCTGTACCTAGTATTAGCTCGAAGTCATTATCAGCGAATTCAGCTATTACTTGACGACATACTCCACATGGTGGGCAGTAATTTTCTAGATTACCATTTGGGCCACCTACTACTGCTATTTTCTTGAATTTTGTCACACCTTCACTTACTGCTTTGAATATAGCTGTACGCTCAGCACAGTTAGTAGGGGAGTAACTAGCATTTTCTATATTACAACCTGTGTATATTTTTCCATTATCAGCTAAGATAGCAGCCCCAACTTTAAAGTTAGAATAAGGAACATAAGCAAAATTAGTGGCTTCAATAGCGGCTTCAACTAATTTTGTATTTATGTCTTTATGAAGATGTGGATTTTCTTCTTGTAGAATTTTTGTTACTGTATCAGCAACACCACTTTCTAAATTTGGTTTATCCGTAATATATCTTGATATTTTTTTTAATTCAGGAACGGCATTCTCCATGGCAACACTATATTTTACTAATTTAAGCATTGATTCATCGTTAAGATTATCACCTATAGCAAGTATATTATCGAGTGGTATAGCGTATATCTCAGATATTTGTTTAAGGGCATGCCCTTTTGTAGCATTTTTATCCATAATTTCTATGTTGTTTGGCCCAGATGAGGTTACAGTTATATTTGTATTATCTGCTAATAATTCTTTTGCTTTTTTTAGTTTTTCTAAGTCGTTAGAAATTCCTATAACTTTAATAGGTGGGTTATCTTTTTTATTGAAGAATAATTCAATATCATCTACTTCAGTAACGTGGCCTGCTTTTAGTTTTTCATCCGCTACCTTTCGTAGATATTCGATATTAGGTGTTTGACCTGTAGCTCTAATTAAATCAGCATAACCTTGAATATCAGTCTCTATACTGTTTGTATAAATAGTATTTTTTGTATATAGTTGAAAGTTTATATCTAAGCTTTTAAGTACAGATGTAGTGTAGTATAAATCCTTTAGCGCGATTGGAGTTATACTAATAAGGTTACCATTTTTATCATAAACTATACCACCATTAAAACTAATGACATCACAATCTATATTTTTTTCATTTAATGAAGGAAGAGCCTCATAGTAAGCGCGCCCCGTAGCGACTATAAATATAATATTATTTTCTTGAGCATAGTTTATTAAGTCAACATTTTCTTGAGAAATTCTATGTTCATTATCTAGCAGTGTTCCATCCATATCGCTAGCAATTAATTTTATCATAAATTGTATTAGAAATGATAATAGCCATTTCTATCTCCTTTCATAATGTATAATTAGATTATATCATAACCACAGATTTATTGTAAGAGTAATTGAAAATATTTACTTAGAGATTAATTTCTATTATAATTGAAAGTTTTGTGATAATATAAAGAGTAATTAGATTATTTATAGAAAGTGATATAGTATGAAAATAAAAGAAATTATTAAAGAAAATAATTTAGAAGAATTATTTTCTAAAGTGAAAATCGGTTTAGAAAAAGAGGGACAAAGAGTTCTTAAAGACGGAACTATATCGAAAACTCCTCACCCAAAAATTTTTGGTCACAGACATGATCATCCATATATCCAAACTGATTTTGCAGAATCTCAATTAGAATTAATTACAACACCAGAGAATAGCGAAAAAGACGTTATAAGAATTTTAAACGCAATTCATGAAGTGGTATTAAAAAATTTACCAGAAGATGAATATATTTGGTCATTAAGTATGCCAAGTATTTTGCCGAACGAGGAAGATATACAAGTAGCTCAGTTTGCTAATGAATGGGATATAAGATATAGGGAATATCTTGTAGAAAAGTATGGAAAATACAAGCAAATGGTTTCAGGAATTCACTATAATTTTCAAATAGATGATGAGCTTATGAAAAAAATTTCTGAAATAACGAATACCCCTTTAGTTGAAGTTAAGAATAGTGTTTACATGAAACTTGCAAGACAATTTCTTCGCTATCAGTGGTTGTTAGTATATTTATATGGAGCTTCTCCTATGGCAGAGTCTAAGTACTTTTCAGATGATAAGAAACCTGGAGAGTTTGTTCGTAGTTTAAGAACAAGCCAATATGGTTATGTGAATGAACAGGATATTGTTGTCTCGTATAATAGTTTGGAAGATTATATAAAAGATTTAACAGGATATGTAAAAAATAAAAAACTTATTGCTGAAAAAGAGTTTTACTCTAGTGTAAGATTCAGAGGTGAGGATACTGTAGCAAAATTTCCTGAAAAAGGTATTAAATATATCGAATTTAGGCTATTTGACTTAAATCCTTTTGCACCATTTGGTATTTTAGAAAAAGATGTAAGGTTTATCCATTTATTTTTAAAAACTTTAGTTTGGATAGAAGAAGCTGATAGAAATAATTCTCAAAAGATAGGTTATGAATATAGTGAAAGAACAGCGTTATCTCATCCATTGTTGCAGTCAGAATATTTAGAAGAAGGATTGTGGATTCTTAAACAAATGAAAGAATTAGCAGAAGAACTTTGTTTACCAGAATCCGATAAGCTACTTATCGAAGAAAAAGAGAATGAGCTTAAGGATCCATCGATGACTATTGCAGCTCAACTAATAAAAAGATATCAAGAAACTGATAGTGTTACTGTAGGTATGGAGTTAGCCAAACAATATAAAAAAGAAGCATTAAAAGAAAATTATTCATTAAATGCCTATGCCAATATGGAACTTTCTACACAAGCTGTAATAGAAGATGCGATAAAAATAGGCCTAAAAGTTCAAGTAATAGATGAGAATGATCAATTTCTTCGTATAGAGTACAAAGATAAGGTAGAATATGTAAAAAATGGAAACATGACAAGTAAAGATAGTTATATTTCTCCATTAATAATGGAAAATAAAGTTGTTACCAAAAAAATATTAGGTGAGCAAGGTTTTAGAGTTCCGAGAGGCTACGAAGTTTCAAGTTTGGCGGAGGCTGTACAAGTATTTAATTATGTAAAAAATAAACCAATAGTGATAAAACCTAAAAGCACAAATTTTGGGTTAGGTATTTCTATCTTTAAACATGGGACTTCATCTTTGGATGATTATTCTAACGCTATTAAATTTGCTTTAAAAGAAGATAAAGATATATTAATTGAAGAATTTATAGAAGGAACAGAGTATAGGTTTTTTGTTATAGAAGGAAAAACTCATGCAGTTCTTTTAAGAGTTCCAGCTAATGTAAAAGGAGATGGACAACATACAATTAGAGAATTGGTTGAAATAAAAAATAAAAACCCTCTTCGAGGTGATGCTAAAAAAACACCATTAAAAAAAATAGAATTAGGTGAGATAGAAAAATTGCAATTAAGAGAGCAAGGTTTTAGTTTTGAGACAGTTCTAAGAAACGGAGAGATAGCATATCTTCGAGAAAACTCTAATATAAGTACAGGAGGAGATTCTATTGATATGACAGATGAAGTTCATCAAAGCTATAAAGAACTCGCTGTTAAGATAACGGGTGCTATGATGGCAAAAGTTTGTGGAGTTGATTTAATAATTCCTGACATTAAAGAAGAGATAACTAGAGAAAATTATGGGGTAATAGAAGCAAACTTTAATCCTATGATGATGATGCATATTTATCCACATCAAGGAAAAAGTAGAAGATTATCATTGGATATATTAAAAATGCTTTTTCCTGAAAAATTTTAAAAAATTATAATTATCTATATCAAATAGTACTATTATATTCAGATATGAGCAGAAAAACTCATATCTGAATTTTTATATTTTGAAAAAATGTAAATATTATTTTCTTAAGAAAAATTATGAAATATAAAGAAGTCGAATGAACAATAAAAAGTAGTTATAAGAAAAACAAAGGCACAATAATATAAGGCTTTTACGTAAAGGAACAAGTATAAATATATTTTAAATCTAAAAAAACAACATAAGAAATCGTATTCAATGTTTCTATTTAAAAAATACAAACATTTACAAACGTAGTATTAAATGATATAATCGAGTAGTATGCAAAAGGTATACACGTCATATTAAATATTTTTTATTATTATAAAGGAGGTACTAAGATGGTAGGAATTATCATCGCAAGTCACGGTGAATTTGCAGCTGGTATTAAACAGTCTGGAACTATGATTTTTGGAGAACAAGAAAAAGTAGAATCAGTTGTATTTATGCCGAGTGAGGGACCAGAAGACTTGCAAAGAAAACTTCAAGAAGCTATTGCTAAAGTAGAATCTGAAGAAATTCTTTTCCTTGTAGATCTTTGGGGTGGAAGTCCATTCAACCAAGCGAATAAATTATTCGAAGAAGCTCCAGAGAAAAGAGCTATTGTAGCAGGGCTTAACTTACCAATGTTAATTGAAGCGTACGCAAGTCGTTTCACTATGACAACTGCACATGAAATAGCTAAGGCAATTACTGCAACAGCTATCGATGGGGTGAAAGTTCGTCCAGAAGAACTTCAGCCAGAAGCAGCTGCTCCAGTAGTAGCGCAAGCTGCACCTCAAGGAACTATCCCTGAAGGAACAGTTTTAGGAGATGGGAAAATTAAATTTGTATTAGCACGTATTGATACACGTTTATTACATGGACAAGTTGCTACTAACTGGACAAAAGCAACACAGCCAAACAGAATTATTGTAGTTTCTGATACAGTATCAAAAGATGAACTACGTAAAAAACTTATTGAGCAAGCAGCTCCTCCAGGAGTACGTGCTCACGTAATTCCATTAAATAAACTTGTAGAAGTTTATAATGATCCACGTTTTGGTGATACAAAAGCATTATTATTATTTGAAACACCACAAGATGCTCTTGCAGTTATTGAAAAAGGAGTAGAGATTCCTGAATTAAACGTAGGATCTATGGCACACTCTGTTGGTAAAGTTCAAATCAACAATGTATTATCAGTAGATCAAGATGACGTTGAAACATACAAAAAACTTCGTGATTTAGGTGTTAAATTTGATGTAAGAAAAGTATCTAACGACTCACCATCAGATTTATTTAAACTTATTGAAGCTAAAGCTAGCGAAGGTTTAAAATTATAATTATATAGTATTTAAATTAGGAGGACACAATGGATTTTAGTATTCTATCAGTCGTTTTAGTCCTTGTTGTTGCTTTCTTAGCAGGGATGGAAGGTATCTTAGACCAATTCCAATTCCACCAACCAATTATTGCATGTTCATTAGTTGGATTAGCAACAGGACATTTAACAGAATGTATTATTTTAGGTGGGGCTCTACAATTATTAGCACTTGGATGGGCTAATATTGGGGCAGCCGTTGCTCCTGACGCAGCACTTGCATCAGTAGCATCAGCTATTATTTTCGTAAAAGCGGGAGACTTCTCTTTAGAAGGACGTAATATCGCTATTGCAGCAGCTATTACACTTGCAACAGTAGGATTAGTACTTACTATGATAGTTCGTACGTTATCAGTAGTTATCGTTCACCAAGCTGACCGTGCAGCAGAAAACGGAAACTTCCGTGGAGTTGAATTCTGGCACTATGTAGCACTTGCAGCTCAAGGGTTACGTATCGCTATCCCATCAGGATTATTAATGTTTATTCCTTCAGAAGCAGTTCAAAAAGGATTAGGATCATTACCAGCATGGTTTACTGGTGGTATGACAGTTGGTGGTGGAATGGTAGTTGCGGTAGGTTTCGCAATGGTAATCAACTTAATGGCAACTAAAGAAGTATGGCCTTTCTTCTTCTTAGGATTTGCATTAGCACCATTAAAAGAACTTACATTAATCGCAACTGGTATCATTGGATTAGTAATTGCAATTGTATACTTAAACCTTTCAGATAACAACAAAGGTGGAGGAAGAGGAAACTCTTCATCAGGTGACCCACTAGGGGACATTTTAAACAACTATTAATAAGGAGGAACTAGAAATGTCAGAGAAAAAAATTACATTAAGTAAAAAAGATCGTCGTAGCGTTATGTTACGTTCTCAGTTCCTTCAAGGTTCATGGAACTATGAACGTATGCAAAATGGTGGTTGGGCTTATTCTTTAATCCCAGCATTGAAAAAATTATATCCAAATAAAGAAGATGCAACAGCAGCTCTAAAACGTCACTTAGAGTTCTTTAACACACACCCATATATTGCAGCACCAATCTTAGGGGTAACACTTGCTCTTGAAGAAGATAAAGCAAATGGAGCTGATATCGATGATTCAGCAATCCAAGGTGTTAAAGTTGGTATGATGGGACCTTTAGCAGGTATTGGGGATCCAGTATTCTGGTTCACAGTACGTCCAATCTTAGGAGCTATCGCAGCATCACTTGCAACAGGTGGTTCTATTATTGCACCATTATTCTTCTTTATCGCATGGAACGCAATCCGTATAGGATTCTTATGGTATACACAAGAACTTGGATACAAAAAAGGAGCAGAAATTACAAGCGACCTTTCAGGTGGTATCTTACAAAAAATTACTAAAGGTGCTTCAATCCTTGGTATGTTCGTAATGGGTATTTTAGTTCAACGTTGGACTAATATTAGCTTCCCAATGGTAATCTCTAAGGTTCAATTAGCTGATGAAGCATATATTCACTTCCCAGGCGAAAAAGAACACGTTACAGGTGGAGTATTACAAGATATTGTAACAAAAGCAGCAAGTGGTAAATTCTCATTGTCACCGGAAAAAGTTACAACATTACAAGATAACTTAAACCAACTTATTCCTGGTTTTGCAGCGTTACTATTAACATTCGTATGTATGTGGTTATTAAAACGTAAAGTAAGCCCAGTACTTATTATCTTTGGATTATTTGCACTAGGTATTTTAGCTCGTGTAGCAAAAATAATGTAATAATCTTTGTAAGCTGGAGCAAAAGTTCCAACTTACTTTTTTAATTAAAAAATATATAGTATAATAAACTATGAAAAGCAATTAGCATAAGGAGGTGTTATAGTGGTAAAATCAATGAATACTAAAGTAATTTATACAACAAAGGCAAATAGTATGACAGGTTCTATTGGTAATAAACATGGAGATATTATGGTCGGAGATAAGGCTTTTGAATTTTATAATCATAGAAATCCAGAAGACTATATCCAAATTCCATGGAAGGAAATTGAGCGTGTTCGTGCGCAAATGTTTTTTAGAGATAGGTATATAAGAGGATTTTTTATTGATACAAAAAATTCGGGAAGTTTTAATTTTATTGTCAAAAATGCAGGTAAATGCCTTAAAGAGATGAGAACTTTTGTCGGGAATGACAATATAGTACGTAATAAACCTTTGTTCTCATTGAAAAAATTATTTAGAAGAAATAAATAAAAATTGGTTTAAACTCATGAGAAAAATTATGGTTTAACCAATTTTTTTATTCTTCTATTTAATAAATGATCCAGTAATAACTAAAACGATAAATATGGATATAGTAAATAAAATTTCCATAAAGAACTCCTTTTTATAGTTTAAATTTTCTCATATAGTATAATATAACATTGTATAATTTTGTAACAAAAAAGCAATTTAAAAAGAAGATAATAAAAAAATATTTTAAAACAATTATCTTTGAAAAAAAGATTGAAAAATAAAGAAAAACAAATGAAAACGTTTAGTATCAGTAATTAAAACTTGAATTTCTCTATTGAATATATTACTATAATAGTAGTAATTAAATATATAATAAAAGGAAAAATATAATAATGAAAGAAGTATCATTACAATCTCCCACAAGGAGACAGGGCGTTATTATGTTTGCATTGTTAATATGTGCTTATATAATATTTGCAACAAATTGGGTAGCAGGATCAAATTTATCAAAACAAATTACAGATCATTATTTTAATGGTGAAAAAGTATCCCCTATAATATCGGAGATAGTGAACTATACTATAACTATAGCTCGTATTATCGCTAATTTATTAGCTGCATATATTTTGATAAAATTACACCCGAAGAAGGCAGCGATATTTGCCTTATTCTGTTTATGTTTTTCATTTTTTGCAATTTTTAGTCATAATTATTGGCTATATACTATTTCGAGGATGATTATGGCGCTCGGTGGATCGATGATTATGGTATTTATCAACACTTATGTTGCAAAGTTTATACCTAACGATAAAAAAATATTAACAAGCGCGATTATAACAGCATCATATAATTTTGGAGCAGCGGTTGTTGCGATTTTATTTTTAGTTTTTAAAGAACATTTTATAGATGATTGGCGCTACACTATGATTGGATTTAGTATTTTTAGTATTATTATATTTATAATATGGTTAGCAGTTGCAAAAGATTTTGAACCAACGATAACTTGGAAACACCCTAACTATTTTGTTTATAAATTATTAATAGAATCAAAAGAAGTAGCAGAAGATGAAGAATTAAAAGAATACACTTATGCTGATGGTTTTAGAGATAAATTTATTTACTTCTTTTCTCTTGGGTTTGGAGGATTTCTATTTTTATATGTAATGCCTCTGGTATCATTACCAAGAGTAGTAGCAGAACATTCTCATAATGGGAATTTCAAACCAGAATTTATGATTTTAATGGTGACTGTAGGGGGGATAGTAGGAACATTATCAAATATACTAATTACTAGAAAATTTGATTTCAGAAGGAAGCCATTCTTAGTTTTACATGGTGTTCTGATGATAGGATTTATGGCTATTGGGTTATATGTTGTATCAACTAATGCTATACTTTCTTACATCATGTTTGCATTATCAGGATTTGTGATGTATTCTCAGTATCCGGTTTATCTAAATTACCCTTATGAACTTCCAAAAATGAATTCTCAAAAATTAACTATTATGTTTGGAATGTTTTGGGCGTTTGGATATGCTATTTACACGTTATTTAATTTTATATGGAGTTTAATTTTAAATCATTTTGGGTATGTATCATCAATTTCGTTTTATTTAGTAGGAAGTGTTATTTATATAATTTCTGTATTTGCGTTTCCAGAAACTAGAACAAAAAGAAAATAATTTATTAGAAGAGATGAGATATGTAATGACTTTAAAGCGAATAGATAAGAAAAGACCATAGAACTAAATGTTCCATGGTCTTTTCTTATCTATCATCGCCGTGTATTCTTATTTTTAGTAGTTCTGCTAGAGTTTGAATTTCTATTTTGGGTAGTTGCAGGATTACTACTATTGTTACTATTATTTGTAGATCTAGTAGAGCTTGCTAATGAATCAAACATTGTAGTTAATGCAGAACGACTATCACGCTGACGAGTAGCTATAGCTGCTTGATAAACAGCATCTTTATCAGTTCCAGCATACATATAATCAGTCTCTGTATTTCTATCTTTGGCATACTCTACACCATTTTTTGTTGCTATTCCTGCAGGTTTTTCGAAAGGCGCAGGTGCTTTGTTGTCAGATGCTTTTTTCATAACATCTGCCATTATAACTTGAGTTGTTTGTGCTTGATTAGAAGAAAGTGCTTTTGCTGCAGAATCAACTACGTCTGCTCCTTGCCATACAGAAACTGTATATTCTGTCGTATAACCTACCATCCAGCTATCTTTTGTAGAGTTTGTGACGTCTATTCCAAAGGTTCTTTGTGCACTTTCATCAAAGGTAGTTGAACCAGACTTACCAGCCATATCAAAGTTTGCTACTTTACCATTAGGGGACGTACCATGGCTAGTAAGTACGCCTTTTAAGACATTAGTCATAAGATAAGCTGTTTCTTCCGACATAGCTTTTGTAGCTTTATCACGCATACTAGGAAGTTCTTTTCCATTAGCATTAAATACTTTAACAATAGTTGAAGGTTTGTTGTAATAACCTTTATTACCGAAACTTGCAAAAGCTCCGGCCATTTGTAACGGTGATACTCCATCAACATTCCCCCCAATAGCAGTAGTAGGTTCATCTTTTGAAACAGGAATTCCTATCTTTTCTGCAAAATGTTTAGCACGTTCATACTCAACTGTTTCGAAAGCACGAACTGCGGGAACGTTATAAGACCAAGATACAGCTCTATTCATTGAAACATTTCCGTGATATAATCTATCCCAGTTTTGAATAAAGAAATTAGTACCAGCAATTTGATATGGACTATCAGAAAATGTTGTTTGTGAGTCCCAACCATAATATTCTATACCAGGAGCGTAGTCAATCAAGGGTTTAATAGCCGATCCTGGTTGTACTTTTGCATCGACTGCGTAATTATAACCACCAGCTTTATAGTTTTTTCCACCCCCAATAGCTTCGATAAGACCTGTTTTAGTATTAAGAACAGCTATGGCTGCTTGAGAAGCGTGAGGTTTCATTGGAGAACGTTGATTGTCTAACATGTCTTGAACATAGATTTGTAGTTCAGAATTCAAGTTTGTGTAGATTTTTAACCCAAGTGATAGGGGATCACTTACATTTTCAAAGTTTTTATTTTGTTTTAGTTCTTTTGTTATTTCGTCAATATAAGCAGCATACTTAGGATTATAAGTGTGCTGATTTGCTCTATCTTCTTTTGATTTTTTAACTAATCCGTCAGTAATAGGAGTCTTAATATATTCATTATATTGATCTTCTGTGATTTTATCATTATTTAACATAGCATATAAAACTATATCACGACGATTTTTAGCTTGTTCAGGATAATCATAAGGATTATATTGATTTGGTTGTTGAGGTATACCAGCAAGAAGAGCTAATTGAGGAACAGTAAGTTCATTAAGCTCCTTATTATAAAAGTATTTAGAAGCAGTTTTTATACCATATTGACCGTCTGAGTAATAAATTTTATTTAAATACATTTCTAAAATATCATCTTTAGAATATTTATTTTCTAATTTTAATGATAAATATGCTTCTTGAATTTTTCTTTCCATAGTTTTTTCTGAAGTAAGAAGAGAGTGTTTGATAACTTGTTGAGTTATTGTACTAGCTCCTTCACGAGCAGAATTGGAACGTAAATTAACAAGGACAGCTTTAGCCAGACGTTTTGGATCAATACCAATATGTGAATAAAATCTTGAATCCTCAACTGATAAAACAGCATCTTTAATATTCTCTGGAACATCTGATACTGATACATAGTCACGTTTTTCAGCTCCAACAGTTGCTATTAAGTTTAAGTTTTTATCATATATTTCTGACGATAATGGATCTTGGAGCGTTGCTTTTGTAATATCAGGTATATCTTTTAGTTGGATTGCTAAAAAGCCTAGTACTACAAAAAACAAAATGAAACATATCGTGAAAAATATTGAACTTATATATTTAAACAAAGTTTTCATATTAGAAACTCACTTTCATTAGTTTTTATAACATCTAAATAATCTAATCTTATTTTATAGTGAAATGATAGTTCGAATGCAGTATCTTCGAATTCACTAAGTTTAATCGATTTTCGGCCACCATTCTCAGCTCTTGTTAGGTAATACAAAAACTTTTTGAAGGGTAAAATAAATGTACGATTATTTTTTTTGAAACGAACAATTATAAATGTAATTCCACCTTGTCTTAATATTTTATCCATATGATCAATTTGATGTTTATGGATATTGTTAAGAGAAAATGAAGTAGTGGAATTAGTTTCTTTAGCCTCGAAATCAATATATTTCCCAAGCCACAGGCCGTTATAGTCTGTTGTAGAAGGAATTTTATAAAATGCTTTAGTAATCATAGCACTTTTTCTATTTGGATAGTTTACTTCTACTATTTGAATTGGAATAGGTTTTTTATGAACAACTGCAATATTATTATTTAAGTAATATTTGTTCGCGAAATTTATGTCATCCTCAAGCTCCATTCCTCGATTAGCATAGTTAGTTTTTTGAACAAATGTATTCTTTTTATTAGGATAATTAAACATATATCCCTCCAAATTTTAAGAAGTTATCTTATATATTATACTATATTATGAACTAAATTTAAAATAGTTATTATTGAAATAAATAATTTTATTTTGAATATTAGAATAAATTTTTTTAAAAGAGTAGTTTTATGTAAAAAAAACTATATTTTATGTTATAATAAAAGTAATTTTAAAAATGAGAGGTGGTATTGTTATGAGACAATCAAGAACGTTTATTCCAACAACAAGAGAAGTACCATCCTCTGCAGAGGCAATCAGTCATAAGTTGCTTATTAAGGCGGGGATGGTGAAGCAGGTATCTGCGGGAGTTTACACTTACCTTCCCTTAGCTACTAAAGTAATTCAAAATATTGAAAGAGTAATAAGAGAAGAACATGATAAAATTGGTGCGGTAGAACTGTTAATGCCATTATTGCAATCAGAAGATTATTGGAAAGAATCTGGTCGCTGGTACAAAATGGGCGATGAACTTATGCGTCTTAAAGACAGAAAAGGGGCAGGATATGCACTTAGCCCAACAGCTGAAGAAATTATCTGTCAAACTGTAAATAATATGCTGACTTCGTATAAACAGCTACCAATGAATTTATATCAAATTCAAACTAAATTCCGTGATGAAATGCGTCCGCGTTTAGGATTACTTCGTGGTAAAGAGTTTATTATGAAGGATGGATATTCATTCCATGATTCACCAGAATCTTTACGTGAAACGTATTTAGATTATTATAATGCGTATAGCAATATATTTGACCGTTTTGAACTGAAATATCGTGCAGTAAAGGCTGATTCAGGAAATATTGGAGGAAGTTATACTCATGAGTTTCAGGCTTTAGCAGAAATTGGAGAAGATACAATTGCTTATACTGAAGAGAGTGATTACGCGGCTAACATAGAAACAGCTGCGGTAGTAGAACAAAACTACACAATGCCTTCAGGATTTGAGAAAAAAGAACGTGAACTTCTTGAAACTCCAGATCAACAAACAATTGATGATATTGCAGCATACTGTGGAGTTGAAGTTAATCGTGCGATGAAAGCATTAGCTCTAAAAGCTGATGGAGAATTTTATCTAGTTCTTATGCGTGGTAATGACCAACTTAATGATATTAAATTCATGAAAGCAACTGGAACTTCTGAAGTTGAAATGGCAACTGAACAAGAAATTGAAGAAGTTATGGGAAGTGTTGTAGGTTATATGGGTCCATTTGGTATTAAAAATTGTAAAGTAATCGGAGACAATGCGATTAAATATATGTATAATCACAGTTGTGGAGCTAACAAAAAAGGATACCACTACATTAATGTAAATCCTGGTGACTATGAAGTCGATGCTTATTATGATCTTCGTATGATTGAAGAAGGAGATATTGCAGAGGATTTATCAGGAAAAATTAAATTTGCTAAAGGTATTGAAGTAGGTCAAGTTTTCGAGCTTGGAAAAGGATATTCTGAAGCGATGAATATTACATATTTAGATGCAAATGGACGTGCTAATCATTTTTACATGGGATGTTATGGTATAGGTGTTAGCCGTGTAATTTCTGCAATTATCGAGCAACATAATGATGAAAAAGGTATTATTTGGCCAAAAGAAGTAGCTCCATTTCAAGTACACTTAGTTTGCGTTGATGTGAAAAAACAAGAACAATTAGAACTTAGTGAAAAACTTTATGCTGAATTGACTTCAGCAGGATATACAGTTCTTTATGATGATCGTGCAGAACGTGCAGGGGTTAAATTCAACGATGCTGATTTAATTGGTATTCCACTTCAAGTTGTTGTAGGTAAAAAAGCTACTGAGGGAATTGTTGAAGTTAAGGAAAGAAAAACTTTAGAAAAAGTTGATACATCAATAACAGAAGTATTAGCTAAGGTAGAACAATTTTATAAATAAAAAATAATAAGGTAAAAAAAATACCGACTAAAATAAGTTTAATTAAAACCTATTTTTAGTTGGTATTTTATAGTATAATAGGAGATGTATTTTGTAATAGAATTAAAATAAATTTAGGAGGAATTATGAGTAAAGAACATTTTTCTCTGTTAGTGAAAACACTTGAATTAGAAAAGAAATTGGCAAATGAAAATTTTACTAATTTTTCTTTAGACAATATTGAAAAAGATAATAAAAATAAAATGTGGACTTTTAACTTTAGTGGTAGAAGTTTGCCTTCTTCAGAAGAATTTGCATTATTTATTCAAAAATTAAGAGAAAGTTTTCAAGGAGAGTACCTTGTTAAATATTGTTTAAATATTGAGAAGAAAGTATCTATTGAGGAAATAAAAGAGTATTGGAAATTTGTAATATTAGAGAACTTTTCTGAGCTAGCTCCAGTATTATTGGAGAGTATTTTATTCAGTAAGATTGATGTTAAGGATAATATTTTATCTCTTAATATTATGGCTCCATCTATTTGGAATAATTTTATAAATGAGAAAAAATCACAGATTCTAGGTAGTTATGCTAATTTAGGAATTACTTTAAAAGATATTAGACCAATTTTTTCAAAGACAGATGTAGATGCTGTTCTTGAAAATCAGGAAGAGAAAATAAACAAAGAAATAACAAAATTAGAAGAAGCAGAAAAAGAAATTAAAAAAAATATTAAAGAAACAGAAAAAAATGTATTTAAGAATGGCGGCGGCAATCGTTATGGAAAAGAAATACAAGATGAAGATATAGTGGAAATAAAAGATGTAGTAGGATATGCTGGCGATGCTGTAATAATGGCACAAGTATTTGGAACAGAAGAAATAGTTCATAGAAACGGTTCTACTCAATATCGATTAAAACTTACAGATTATAGTGATTCTATCCTTCTTAGATTATTTGGAAATAATCCAAATCCTAAATTTCAAAATAAACGCCGTAATGAATTAATAGAACTTGTTAAAGGCCTTAAAAAAGGTCAATGGATAAAAGTTCATGGAACAGTTAGCAATGATCCGTATCTTCGTGATACAATTATTGAACCAAAAGCTATCGAGGTTGTAGCTAAAGAGGAGAAAAAGGATAATTATTCTGGAAAGAAAAGAATAGAGCTAAATACTCATACAAAAATGAGTCAATTGGAAGGGATATCTACGGCGAAAGATTATTTAGCTCGTGCTCTAGCTTGGGGGCATGAGGCGATTGCTTTTACAGATACTTATGGTGTTCAAGCATATCCAGAGATTTGTTTAGGTTCGAAAGGAAAAGATATAAAACCTATTTATGGACTTAATGCATTCATAATGGATGATAGTATTACAGCAACAACTAATCCTAAAAAATTAAAACTAAGAGAGGCTACTTATGTAGTGTTTGACGTTGAGACAACAGGATTATCAGCTGAACGCGATAGACTAATAGAGATTGCTGCTGTAAAAGTAAAAAATGGAGCAGAAATTGATAGTTTTGAAAGTTATATTAATCCCGAACGACCAATTTCAGAATTAATTACACGACTTACGAGCATCACAGATGATGATGTACGAGATGCTCCTGTTGAAAAAGAAGTAATGACCGATTTTTATAATTGGTTGGACGAAGATGATATTCTTGTTGCCCACAATGCAAAATTTGACTTAGGATTTATAGACAAGAGTTTTGAACGCTTAGGTTTAGAAAATAAAAATAATGCTAGTATTGATACGCTATTTATTTCAAGAGCGGAAAATAAAGAAGCTAAACGACATGGACTTAGTAATTTGGCAAAAATGTATAAAGTACGCTTAGTTCAACACCACAGAGCGATTTACGATACTAAAGCAACAGCTGAAATTTTTATAAAAATGCTGAATCAACTTTATGCATTAGGTATTGAACATCATAACGAGATTGATAACAAAATAGATTTGAAATTTGCACATAAAAGATCACGAACATTCCCTTGTTCTATTTTGGTGAAAAATGCCAAAGGGTTAAAAGATTTATTTAGGTTAGTTTCGTATAGTTGTACAGAATATTTATCATCAGGAAAGCCGACAATTCCGCGCAGTCTTCTTGAACAGTATCGTCAAGATTTACTAATCGGGAGTGGTAATAGCGAAAATGAAGTTTTCGAAGAATTATTAAATTCAAAAGAAGACAAGGTGGAAAGTATTATAGACTTCTACGATTATATAGAAATCCAGCCTATGAATCACTATGAAAGTTTTATTACGAATGAAAGAATAGCTGATAAGACTGAATTAGAAATTATTTTGAAGAAACTAATAAGTCTTTCAAAGAAAAAAGGTAAAATAGTAGTGGCAACAGGTGATTGTTATTATTTAGATGAATATCAACATGTTTATCGTCAAATTTTACGCCTTTCTGTTAAGAATAATCCAGGTGCGCGTGATATTAAACCGATGGCGACATTTTTAACAACAGAAGAAATGTTAGAAGAATTTTCATTTTTAGATAAAGAACTTCGTGAAGAGATTGTAATAGAAAATACTCATAAAATATCTGATAAAATAGAATTGGTTGTGCCACTTAAAGATAAACTTTATACTCCAAATATAGAAGGAGCTGCTGATGAAGTTAGAAATCTAAGTTATAGTATGGCACACAAAATATATGGAGAAGAGTTACCGGAAATCGTTGAAAAACGTCTAGAAAAAGAGTTAACTTCAATAATAGGTAATGGATTTTCGGTTGTTTATCTTATTTCACATAAACTTGTAAAAAAATCTCTTGATGATGGATATTTAGTAGGATCAAGGGGATCTGTTGGTTCTTCATTAGTAGCAACAATGATGGAAATTACGGAAGTGAATCCATTAGCCCCACACTACGTTTGTCCTAAGTGTAAACATAGCGAATTTTTCTTAAATGCAGAATACGCTTCGGGGTTTGACCTGCCTAATAAAAATTGTCCGCATTGTGATGTTAAAATGACAAAAGATGGACAAGATATTCCATTTGAAACTTTCTTAGGATTTAATGGGGACAAAGTTCCAGATATTGATCTTAACTTCTCTGGAGAATATCAAGCAACAGCACATAATTTTACAAAAGAGATTTTTGGTGAAGATTATGTATATCGTGCGGGAACAATTGCTACTGTTGCTGAAAAAACTGCATATTCATTTACGCGTGACTATTATGAAAAGAATGAGATAGAAAAAAGGAATATTGACTTGGAGCGTATTGCAGCAGGATGTGAGGGAGCTAAGAGAACTACTGGTCAGCACCCAGGGGGAATCTTAGTTGTGCCTAATGATATGGATATTTTTGATTTCACACCTTATCAATATCCTGCAGATGATGAAACAAGTTCGTGGAGAACTACTCACTTTGACTTCCATTCGATTCATGATAACATTTTGAAGTTTGATATACTTGGTCACGATGATCCGACGATGATTAGAAAGCTTCAAGATTTATCAGGTATAAACCCAAAAACAATTGACGTATCAGATCCAGAAGTTATGGGAATATTTTCTGGAGTAGAAGCGTTGGGTGTTACAAGAGAACAAGTTAACTCAGCGAGTGGAACTTTTGGTATTCCAGAATTTGGAACAAACTTTGTAATTCAAATGTTAGATGATACAAAGCCAACAACGTACTCAGAGCTAGTCCAAATTTCAGGATTATCTCATGGGACGGATGTTTGGTTAGGAAATGCCCAAGAATTAATTCGTAATGGAACATGCGAGTTAAAAGATGTTATAGGATGTCGTGATGATATTATGGTTTATTTGATTCATGCAGGCTTGGAAGAAGGACTAGCTTTTACGATAATGGAAAATGTTCGTAAAGGTAAGGGTCTTACAGAAGATTTTGAAGCGGCAATGAAGGAAAATGATGTGCCAGCCTGGTATATAGATTCTTGTAAAAAGATTAAATACATGTTCCCTAAAGCCCATGCCTGTGCTTATGTGCTTATGGCATTACGTATTGCATGGTTTAAAGTTCATCAACCACTAACTTATTATTGTGCGTACTATAGCGTAAGGGCAAGTGATTTTGATATTATCACGGTTGTAAAAGGTGAAAAGAGCTTAAAAGCTAAAATAGAAGAAATAAAAACAACAGATAAAAATGAATTAACAGCCAAAGATAAGGATGCTTTAGTCAGCTATGAGATAGCAAATGAAATGATGGAGAGAGGATTCACATTTTCTAAAGTTGATTTAGAAAAATCAGCAAGTCATGATTATATAATGGAAGGTAATACGTTGATTCCTCCATTCTCTATAGTACCAGGACTTGGTGACAACGTCGCGAAAAAAATAGTTCAAGCTCGTTTGGAAAAACCATTTTTATCTATTGAAGATTTTTCTAAACGAGGTAGTGTATCTTCAACAGTTGTTGAGTATTTAAGAGAAATGGGTACGCTAAAAGGATTACCAGAAAGAGCGCAATTATCATTTTTTGATGAATTATAATAAAAATATAGTTTTATAAATTTATAATTGCATAAGAGAGTTACCGAAAGCAAAGATTTATTTAGTAGAATTATAAATAATATTAATAAAGTATAAATATATTTTCTCTGTAACTCCACTATAAATATAAAGTAAAACTTTATTTATTTATTAATTTGTGGTACTATAATAAATGTAGAAATGTGAATAAAGATACGGAGGAAACAACTTGGAAAAGATTGTAGTTAAAGGCGGGAAACCTTTAATAGGAGAAGTACAGGTGTCTGGAGCAAAAAATGCTGCGTTGCCAATACTGGCAGCAGGATTATTAGCAACAGAAGGTACTAGTAAATTTTATAATGTTCCAAAGCTTTCTGATATAAAAACTATCAGTATGTTATTTGAGTCATTAGGAGTAAAAGTAGATTATAAACCAGAAGAAAATACATTAGAGATGGATGCAACAAAACCGTTGTTAACAGAGGCATCATTCGAATTTGTTAGCAAAATGAGAGCTTCATTTTTAGTGTTAGGACCAATGTTAGCACGCGAAGGAAGCGCTAAAGTTGCTATGCCAGGTGGTTGTTCAATAGGAAGTAGACCGATAGACCAACACTTGAAAGGTTTTGAAGCTTTAGGAGCGACAATTATTCAAGATGCTGGATTCGTTGAAGCGCGCGCTGAAAAAGAATTAGAAGGTTCAACAATATTCTTTGACTTCCCTAGTGTTGGGGGGACACAGAATGTTATAATGGCAAGCTGTTTAGCAAAAGGAAAAACAACTATAGTGAATGCAGCACAAGAACCTGAAATAGAAGATATGATTAATTTCCTAATAAAAATGGGAGCTAAAATTTTTGGGAAAGGAACATCTATTTTAGAAATAGAAGGTGTTGAAAAATTAGTAGGTGCTGAATACACAATTATGTCAGATAGAGTAGAAGCGGCTACTTACATGATTGCAGCAGCAGCAACTAAAGGAGACGTTTTGATAAAAGGAGCACCTTACAAAGATAATGTTGCTTTAGTGAGCAAAATGCGCGAAATGGGTGTAAATATCAAAATAGTAGATGAAGACACTATGCGCGTAAGTAATAAATTGGATATGTTAAAACCAGTTGATGTTAAAACATTACCACATCCAGGATTTTTAACAGATATGCAATCTATCATGAGTGTACTTACTTTACTTGCTAAAGGGACAAGTACTATTACAGAAACAGTTTTTGAAAATAGATTTATGCATGTAGAAGAATTAAGAAGAATGAATGCGAAGATAAGAATAGAAGGACGAAGTGCTTTATTAGAGGGACCAGCTCACCTTGAAGGAGCACCTGTAAGAGCAACGGATCTTCGCTCTGGAGCAGCTCTAATTATCGCAGGTTTGATGGCTACTGGAACTACTAAGGTTATCGATATTTATCATATTGATAGAGGTTATGTAGACATTGAAGAAAAAATGAGAAACTTAGGTGCAGATATTCAAAGAATAGATGAGTAGGTATTCGTATGAGGATAGAAAATAAATTTTTACGATATTTGCGTAATATAGGAATAATTATATTTGTTTTTTATATAGGAACAATATTAGGCTATGTTATTTTGGGAAAAGGAAGTTTAATTGATGCTATTAGTTTAAAGTCAATAAAACATATTAAAGATATTATATACAATTAGGAGGATATGAAGATGACAAGCAATTTATTTGTTGAACTTCAAGAAAAATTAGAAGGGAAAAAGGTTCGTATAGTATTTCCAGAAGCATACGATGAGCGTATTTTAGAAGCAGCGGTAAAACTTAGTGCTACTAGCTACGTGCAACCAGTACTTATCGGAAAAAAAGAAGAAGTTGAAAAAATAGCTCAACCATTATTCTTAAATGTTTCAGGTATTGAATTTATCGATCATGAAAACTATGAGAAATACGATGAAATGTTAGCTAAATTTATCGAACGTCGTGCAGGAAAAGTAACAGAAGAAAAAGCTCACGTTCTATTAAAAGATGTTAACTATTTCGGAACAATGTTAGTATATATGGGAGAAGTTGCTGGGTTAGTATCAGGAGCTATTCACTCAACAGGAGATACTGTTCGTCCGGCTCTTCAAATTATCAAAACAAAACCAGGTGTAAGCCGTACAAGTGGAGCATTTATTATGTCTCGTAACGCATCAAGATTTATTTTTGCTGACTGTGCGATTAATACTTCATTAGATGCTCAAGCTCTTGCAGAAATCGCCGTAGAAAGTGCTAAAACAGCTAAAGCATTCAATATTAATCCAAAAGTTGCTATGTTAAGTTTCTCAACTATGGGTTCAGCTGTAACTCCGGAAACTGAAAAAGTTGCTGAAGCAACTAAATTGGTTCGCGAAAAAGCTCCGACACTTCCAGTAGGAGGAGAATTACAATTTGATGCTGCCTTTGTACCACCAGTAGCTAAACTAAAAGCTCCTAACTCAGAAATTCAAGGGGATGCAACAGTATTTATCTTCCCAAGTCTAGAAGCAGGAAATATTGGGTACAAAATTGCTCAACGTTTAGGTGGATTTGAAGCAGTAGGACCAATCTTACAAGGATTGAACGCACCAGTTAACGATTTATCTCGTGGATGTTCAACAGAAGATGTTCTAAAACTTGCGTTAATTACAGCTACTCAATCATTAGCTGAATAAAATATAAAAAATTTATTAAAAAATCATCAAAATTTCGCACTGAAATCTTGGTGATTTTTTGTTATTTTAGATAATGGTATAAAATAATTTTATTCTTATTTTATATGATAAACTATATTGTGTGAAAGACTTTGTTTTTAGTCTTTATAATTGCATTTACAAGTTGTTATATGTTATTATATAATGATGTATAAATATGGAGGTAAACATGGTTGCGATAGAATCAAAAGACGATTTATATGTAATAGATTTATTAGAAGACTTTGATGAATTTTATTTAGAACTAGAACATTTTGCAGAAGAAAATAGAGTGCCAATAATTGACAAAATTGGAATTAGATTTTTAATTCAAATGTTGAAAATCAAAAAAGCAAAAAATTTATTAGAAATAGGGACTGCTATCGGTTATACATCAATAAAACTTGCAGAAAAAATTGGATGTAATGTTACAACTATAGAACGTGATGATAAGATGTATAATGAAGCGAAAAAAAATATAGAAAAAAGAAATCTAAATGATAAAATAACATTACTTCACGCAGATGCACTAGAACTCCAAGATGAAGTAATAAAAAATGCACCGTATGATATAGTCTTTATTGATGGCGCAAAGAGTCAAAGTAGGAAGTTTTTTGAATTATATGAACCATATTTTTCTGATGATGTTGTTGTTATTACAGATAATGTTCTTTTTAAAGGAATGGTAGCTGATCCTAGTATTATTAGACACAGTAGAGATTTAAAACAACTTTCGAGAAAAATAAATAATTATAATACATGGTTATTAAGTCATGAAAATTATGAAAGTGTAATTTTACCTTTTGGTGATGGAATAGCAATAACAACAAGAAAATAAAGGAGTATTAATATATGAGGAAGTTCAATATTTTTTTAATTATATATTTTATTATACTATTTATATTAATTGTTGTAGAGGCAATAATAGAAAGTACTACAGAATATAGTCTAATAATACTATATTTTCCATACATTTATTATTTGACGGTAGGATTAATAATTGTCAAAGGATGGGAAATACTTTTAAGGGGAATACATGTTTTTTCTAGTAATTCTTTAGCTTCAATATTTATTAAGTTTATTATTTTGGTAATTAGCACGGGTGTCACCCTTTTTATAAGTGTATTTATGTTGTTTTTTGGGGGAGATGCATCATCTGAAAAAATAGGTAACAAAGAGTATATAGTAGTTGAACATGGGATTTTGGCAGCAACTACAAAATATTATTATGAAAGATATAATTTATTTTTAATGAAGAAAAAAGAGAGTTATTCTCATAAAATTTAATTAACGAGAGGATTTAAAATGACAGTAGAGTTAGTAGTAACTCCAAAAAGTATAGAGCATATTTATGAACTTATTAATGTTGGAGCAGATAGCTTTGTAATAGGTGAAGAAAAATATGGCTTACGTCTTGCTGGAGAATTTAAAAGAGAAGAATTAAAAAAAGCAATAGAAGTTATTCATCAAGCAGGGAAAAAAGCGTACGTTAGCGTAAATGCAATTTTCCATAATGAGCATCTTGATGATTTAGTAGATTATCTTCGTTACTTAGCAACACTAGAGGTGGATGCTTTAATTTTTGGAGAACCTACTATTATTACAATATTAAGAGAAGAAGGATTAGATTTCAAACTTCAATGGGATCCACACACATTAGCGACAAACTCATTTTCATGTAACTATTGGGGAGAACGTGGCGCTTACAGAACATGTCTTTCAAAAGAACTTACAATCGATGAGATTTTAGAAATTACTGGTAAAAGTAATTACGAGATTGAGGTTCAAGTACAAGGAATGTTGTGCATGTTCCAATCTGTGAGAAAATTAGTTGATAATTACTTCATGTATAGTAATAAAGAAAATTATATAGAAGAATATAGTAATTCAAAAAAATTATTTTTATACAGTCAAGATAGAAATGAACGTTATCCGATTTTTGAAGACTCAAATGGGACACATATTATGAGTGCAAATGATATTTGTGCGATAGAAGAGTTAGATCGTCTTATAGAGGTAGGAGTAACTGCATTTAAAATCGAAGGTGTTTTAAAAGATGAAGAGTATATTACAGAAGTAACAACAATTTATCGTGATGCCATTGATCTGTATTATGAAGATAAAGAAGCATATGAAGATGAAAAGCAAGATTTTTATAATGATATAGAAAGAATTAAACCTAAATATCGTGAGGTAGATTTAGGGTTCTTCTATAAAAAAACTATGTATTAAAAAGGGTAGGTTACCTATAATAAGCCTAAATTTATATGACAAGGAGGATAGGTCATACTTGAATGTGACTTAAACTTATGGCGATACCAAATATATCAGAAATTATTGATGGGAAGAGAGTAATCACAAAAAAACCAGAATTACTTCTTCCAGCAGGAAATTTAGAAAAATTAAAAGTGGCAGTTCACTATGGAGCAGATGCAGTATTTTTAGGCGGACAGGAGTTCGGGCTTCGTAGCAATGCAGACAACTTCACAATAGAAGAAATAAAAGAAGGTTGCGAATTTGCAGCAAAATATGGTGCAGATATTTATGTGACGGCAAATATTATAGCTCATGATGAGAATTTTGAGGGTTTAGATGAATTTTTAATAGCACTACAAGACGCAGGAGTTCGTGGGATTATCGTTGCCGATCCATTTATTATCGAAAGATGTAAAACGGTTGCTCCAAATGTTGAAGTACATATTAGTACTCAGCAATCAATATCAAACTACAAAGAGGTTCGTTATTGGGAAAGTGAAGGAGTTCATCGTGTTGTTCTCGCACGTGAAACTGGATATGAAGAGATTAAAGAAATCCGTGAAAAAACTAATGTTGAAATTGAAATGTTTGTTCATGGTGCGATGTGTATAGCATATTCTGGACGTTGCACATTAAGTAACTACATGACAGCAAGGGATAGTAACCGTGGTGGTTGTTGTCAATCATGTCGTTGGAATTACGACCTTTATGAAGAAGGTGTTGAAGAAGATACAAAACTATTTGATGAGAACGCTAATCCTTATGCAATGAGTCCTAAAGACTTGACTCTTATTGAAGCTGTTCCAGAAATTATTGAACTTGGAATTGATTCGTTAAAGGTAGAAGGTCGTATGAAATCAATTCATTATGTAGCAACTGTTGCAAGTGTTTATAGAAAATTAATCGATGATTATTGTGCTGATCCAGATAACTTTAAAATGACACCAGAATATAAATTAGAACTTTATAAATGTGCTAACCGTGATACAGCAATGTCATTTTTCTACGAAATACCAAAATATTCTGAACAAATGTTTGGTAATGAAGGTGGTAAGAAAACGAATTACGACTTTGTTGGTCAAGTATTGCACTATGATGAAGAAACGCAAATTGCAACTATCCAACAACGTAACTTTTTCAAAACTGGGCAAGAAGTGGAATTCTTTGGACCAGAGATTGATACATTTAGACAGGTTATAGGAGAGATTTATGATGAAGATGGGGAACTGCTAGATGCAGCAAGGCACCCGCTTCAAATTATTAGAACAAAAATAGATTCTAGAGTATTTAAGAGTAACATGATGAGAAAGGAAATGGGACGTTAATGACAGCTAAAAGACCTAAAATTATTGGTATTGTCGGTGGTAGTGGTAGCGGAAAAACTACTGTTACAAAAAGAATTATCGATGAATTAACTATTGATAAAGTAGCGTTAATCGAACAAGATTACTATTATAAAGATCAAAGTCATATGACTATGGATGAAAGAGTTAAAACAAACTATGATCATCCGAATGCATTTGATAATGAATTGTTATATAATCATTTGTTAGAACTTATCGAAGGTAAAGCGGTAGAACTTCCAGTTTATGACTATGTCAACCACACGCGTAGCGATGAAAAAAAACATCAAGAGCCACGTGATGTAATTATTATAGAAGGTATGTTTGGTCTATACTCTGAAAAACTTAGAGAACTTATGGATATTAAAATTTTTGTTGATACACCAAGTGATTTGCGTATTTTACGAAGATTATTGCGTGACATTAATGAACGTGGAAGAACTGTTGAATCGGTTATTAATCAATATCTGATTTCTGTTAGACCGATGCATGAAAAGTATATAAAACCAACAAAGCAATACGCAGATATTATTATTCCTGATGGAGGATATAACGATATTGCGGTAGATATTTTGATAACAAAAATTAAATCCCTACTAGCAAAATAATTAAAAAAACGATATAATAAAGAGTAGACTAAAAAAAGGAGTACAGTTATGGCTTTAGAAGAAAAATTAGAATATCAAATGACCCAAGAAGGTTATGATAAACTTGTAGAAGAATTAGAACACTATAAAAAAGTAAAACGTCCAGAAGTAATTGAAAAAATTAAAGTAGCACGTAGTTTTGGGGACTTATCTGAGAACTCAGAGTACGATGCAGCAAAAGATGAGCAAGGATTTATAGAACAAAGAATTCTTGAAATGGAACAAATGATTCGTTATGCGGTAATCATTGAATTAGATGAAAAATCTAGTGCAATTCGTCTAGGAAATACAGTTACTTATCAAGAATTGCCAAATGGAGCGACAGAAACTTATAAAATTGTTGGTAGTGCAGAAGCTAATCCATTTGAATTCAAAATCTCTAATGACTCTCCAGTAGCGCAAGCACTATTAGGAAAAGAAGTAGGAGATGTGGTAAAAGTATCTCTTCCGACTGGTCCAGAGGATTCAATGGATATTAAAATCTTAGAGGTTGAATAGTTCTATGATAGCTTTGATAGGTGCAATGCCAGAAGAAGTGGCAATCATAAAAGAAAAGATAGAAAACTTGCAAGAGAAGAAGATTGCTCATGTAAGCTTTTATGAAGGTAGATATGAAGGTCGTGATATTGTTCTTATGTTGAGTCTACCTGGAAAGGTTAATGCTGCAATTGCGACTACATTATTATTAGATCATTATAAACCTGAATATGTAATTAATATAGGTACTTGTGGAGCATTGCAAGGCGATATGGAAATAGGAGATATGATTGTTGCTACAGAAGTTCGTCATTTTGATGTAGATGCAACAGAATTTGGTTATGAATTAGGCCAAGTACCTCAAATGCCTGCGGTATACAAAAGTGATGAATATTTGCAAAAATTGGCAGCCGAAATCAACTTGCCGAATCACAAAATTCATTTTGGTTTGGTTGGAACGTCAGATTCTTTTATTTCTAATAAAGAATTAAAAGAGAATATTTTATCTAACTTTCCGACTATGCAAGTAGTGGAGATGGAAGCAGCAGCAATTGCTCAAACTTGTTATCAGTTCGGAACGAAATTTATTGTTTGCCGTAGTGTAAGTGATAAAGCAGAAGAAGGAACACGTGTAACCTTTGATGAATTTCTACGAATTGCTGCAGTAAACTCGTCTATATTAACGACAGAGTTGATAAAAAAACTTTAATACAATTAATCAGCAAAGGAAAGTAGGTGCTTTTCTTTGCTGAAATATTTATTAAATGTAGGAGGATAAGTATGTCATCGCATTTTTTTTAGTTTTGAGTTCTTATACTCTTCCTAGAGGTACTTTAAAAGCTATCAGTAAAGGTCTATATAGTATAGAAGAATTGGACGAAATTTTTGAATTTGTCAAAAGTGAATATAGAAGATATAGAAAAAATTTAAGAGTTGCTATGGGAATAGTATTATTGTGTATGGCTTTTGTTTTAAGTCTAGGAGTGTTTACTGGTCATCATATGAAGATGGAGGTCTTTTTGGGAATAGTTTTAATGTATGTAATAATATTGATATTAATATTTCTTGTTATATATGTTCAAAAAGTCAATAAAATTAGGAAAACATTTTTGGTAGCGGTAGAAAAAGGTTATCCAGAACTATATAATACCTACCAAAGGGAATTATATGAATATGTTGATTAGTGTAAATAGTAATTGCTATATGGCTAAATAACTAATTGTATTGAAAAAAATATTATAAAATGTTATGATTAGTAAGAAAAATATTATTTAAGGAAAAGTAAAATGCAAAATATGAAAGATAAAAAATCTTTTAATTATTTAAAAAATATAGTTCAAATAGTTTTAGGATTGTTAATATTTTATTTGATTTTTTCTTATTTTAAAAAAGAAATTATAAGTCTTGATTTCAAAAAAATACATTATTTAACTTTACAGATAGGTAATGTAAGATTCTTGTTTATCCTGTTATTAGGTCTTTTAGGTATAAGTATTTTATGTTTATACGACTACTTTGTTTTGAAAGCGATTAATCTTACGAAGAATATGTCCTCATTGCGAATTTTTAAAATAAGTTTCATGACTAATACGCTGAACATGGTATTAGGTTTTGGAGGATTTATTGGAGCAGGCTTAAGGTATTATATGTATAAGCCGTATACAAAAAATGGAAAAACACTTGTAACTGCAATTGGAATGATTTTAGTTTCAATGCTGTCTGGAATAAGTTTACTATCAATCTTTGTAGTACTAAATGTTTTTCCCGGGCAGGCATTATATGAAGGTAATGAAATTTTCTATTATTCATTATTATTAATGTCATTGTTTTTACCGTTATATTTATTTTTTAATTTAAGAAAACCTAGAATACGTACAGATAGATATTTGAGTGTAAAACTTACAATTATTTCTTTTTTAGAATGGGTTTTTGCCGCAATAATTATTTTAGTTATTCTTTACTTTTATACAGGAGATGTAGTAGCAGATAAAGAACTTCAAGTTATGGGTGTAATTATAGTCGCCTCAATAGTAGGGTTACTCACGATGATACCTGGAGGACTTGGAACTTTTGATACATTAGTATTAATCGGTTTAAAAAATCTAGGCATTAATCCTGAAATTATCGGTGCAACAATTATCATATATCGCTTAGCATATTATGTAGTACCATTTTCAATAGGATGTTTAATGTTCCTAAGTGAAGGACTTAAAATATTAAAAGATAAACTAAAGAGAGGAGAAAAATTATGATTACAAATATTATTTATATTATTGTTGCTTATTTTCTTGGGAATATAATGGGTGGCAAGTTATTAGAAAAAATTTATAAAGAAGAATTTACAAATAAAGGCTCAGGAAATGTTGGTGCAAGAAATGCTGGACGAGTACTAGGAGCAAGATCATTTGTTTTTGTATTAGTAGTAGATTTCTTCAAAGGTTTTTTAGTAGTTATTATGCTTAAGATTTTAAATGCTAATGATTGGGTCATTTATAGTGCGATAGTTTTAGTAGTGTTAGGACATATTAAACCGATAATTTTCCGCTTCAAAGGTGGAAAAGGAGTAGCAACATTTTTTGGTTGCATGACTGCATTGTCACTTAACTTAGTTTTAGTGTTAATTTTATGCACATTAGTAATAGGAATTATTGTTAAAAGTTTAACTATAGGTTTTTATTCAAGTTTACCACTTATTACGTATTTGAATTATGTAGAAAATCCTAAATTTTTAATACTAGGATTATTTATAATAACAGTTGTATTATTAAGTGTAGTAGCGATAAAAGATATAGAAGAATCATTTGATAAGTACTTTAGTGTAAAGAAAATAAAAAAATCAGTTCGTTAATGAACTGATTTTTTTGTTTTGATTTCTTGACGTACTAAACTTGAGCGTTTATAGCGTATTGTAATATAGAGTATCAATAAGATAGCCACAATAAGATAAAGAAGAGGATAATATGGAATTCCAATAGATAGCTTAGAATTATAAACAAATAACAATAAAACGAAAATTAAAATAAAAGGCCAATAGGTAGTGCATTCAAACTTAAGTAATGTTAAAATTCTAGTTGTTTTTATTTCCAATTTCTCTTTTTCTCGAAAATAAAACCAAAAACCACCTCCAATATAAGGTGGAAGCGATAAATAATAAAATAAAGGTGTTGAGGTATAAGCATAAATCCCTAACATTGTAATAAATACAATATAAAAACCAAATAAATAGTTACTTTTTTTCATAGATAAGCGCACCTCCTATAATAAATAAAACAATAGCCAAGAAATTGAACAAAATGTCTAAAATAATTTTTTCAGTAGGTATTTTATTTTTATCAACAATTATCTAATAATAAAATTAATGATATATTAATTAATGGATTTTTCCCCTTATATTTTTCTTTATTTTATTATACCATAGTTTTTTTTTCAATTTTTTGTTGCATCAAGTAATTTTGACAAAATTTCAATTTGGCAAAATTTACTTTGCCTACTTTGATATTGTATGTACAAAAATCAAAAGGTATAATGAATTTATAAGTTAAAGAAAAAACAAAGGAGATTTATATTTATGAACGAAAATAAAAACGGGCTAAAAGTCTTAGTTCAAAAAGTTGGTACTGCACTTTCAGGTATGGTAATGCCAAATATTGGTGCTTTTATCGCTTGGGGTCTTATTACAGCTTTATTTATTCCAACAGGATGGGCGCCAAATGCTCAACTTGCAGCATTAGTTTCACCAATGATCTTTTTCTTATTACCACTATTAATTTCTTATTCAGCTGGTAAAAATGTTCATGATGAACGTGGAGGAGTGGTTGCAGCGATTGCAACTATGGGTGTAATAGTAGGGACAGTAACTATTACAGAAAAAGGCTTAGGTGGGACACCAATGTTCCTTGGAGCAATGGTTATGGGACCAATAGCGGCTTACTTGATGAAAAAATTTGACAAGGCTGTTCAACCAAAAATAAAAACTGGATTAGAGATGTTAGTTAATAACTTCTCTGCTGGTATATTAGGTTTCATTTTAGCAATTTTAGGTTATTTTGGAATTGGGCCGGTTGTTAAGGTTATTACAAATGCACTAAGTGCTGGAGTTGATGTTATAATTAACGCACACTTATTACCACTTGCTAATATCTTTATTGAACCAGCAAAAATCTTGTTCTTAAATAATGCAATTAACCATGGAATTTTAACTCCAATAGCAACAGAACAAGCATTAAATACAGGTAAATCTGTATTATACTTATTAGAAGCCAACCCAGGTGTTGGATTTGGTATTTTACTTGCATATATGTTCTTTGGAAAAGGTTCAGCAAAAGCATCAGCACCAGGAGCAGCAGTTATTCATTTTATTGGTGGAATTCACGAAATCTATTTCCCATATATTTTAATGAAACCTTCATTAATCATTGCAGCAATGGCAGGGGGAGTTAGTGGTACAGCAACCTTCCAATTACTAGATGCAGGACTTCGTGCCCCGGCGTCACCAGGTAGTATTTTAGCAGTATTTGCTCAAACAGCACAAGGAAGTTATTTTGCAGTTGCAACAGGTGTGATTGTTTCTACTCTAGTAACATTTGTTATCGCAAGTATTATTTTAAAACGTGATAAAGGTGAAGGTGATTTAGAAGCTGCACAAAGCCAAGTTAGCAGTATGAAAGCCGAAGCAAAAGGACAAGAAGTTTCAGTGGGAACTGATGGAGAAACATCTTATGCAGATGTTAAGAGAATTATCTTTGCATGTGATGCAGGAATGGGAAGCTCAGCAATGGGAGCATCTATTCTACGTAATAAAGTGAAAAAAGCAGGACTTGATTATGAAGTAACAAATGTAGCAATCAGAAACTTAACTGAAGAAAGTGGATTATTAATTGTAACTCAAAATGAATTAACTCCACGAGCAAAACAAATGAATGGAAAAGCTCTACATATTTCAGTAGATAATTTCCTAAATAGTCCAAAATATGATGAAATCGTTGAGAATTTGCAAAAATAGGTAAAAAACTATATAATATTTTGTGAATAGAAACGGTAGTGTTTATGACTTCTTCTTAGGCAAAGCAATCTGCATTACTAAGAGGGAGTCATAAATTTTATAATTATAAAGAAGATAATTTTTGGTATTTTTTAACGAACTTGGAGGCTGTATGTTTAACGAACGCGAAAAATTTATACTACAAATTTTATTGAAAAATATTGGTGAAGCATTAAGTATAAAAGAAATAGCCAAAGCAACAAAAATAAAAGAGAGAACACTATATAGAGAAATAAAAAATTTAGAAGATTCACTTCAACGATTAGGAATAGAGCTGGTTAAGGAAAAGTCTAGGTATATACTAAAGGGAAATGTATCTTCATTAGATTCATCATTATTTGAGACGAATTTTGAAGATTATGCATATTCAACAGAAACAAGATTAACTTTAATATTGTGCTTTTTAATCTTAAATGAAGACACTTCAATAAAAGATATTTCTGAAAAATTAATGCTTAGCTACAATACAGTAGCATCAACAATAACTACAATAGAAAAAATATTATTTGACTATAAATTAACTTTAATTAGAAAAAAAGGTCAAGGGATAGAAATAGAAGGTAAGGAAGTAGACCGTAGAGTATTGCTGATTTCACTATTATGCAATGAAATAAGTGATGAAGAGTTCTTCACTAGATTAAATAATCGTGATATTTTATCAAGTAATCCTTTTATAAAATTCTTGAATTTTGACCTTATAAAAAAAGTATTTTATGAAAATAAACATCTTGATGTCTTTAATTTATACACAGATTCAAGTATAAAGAAAATACTTATAAGTTTAAATGTAGTATTTCTTAGAATATCTTATACAACTGAGATTAAAGAAAACTTTACAGCTCAAGAATATAATAGTATTATATCGTTATTAAATGCCTCTAAAGAGATTGTTGATTTTGATATTACAGAAGATATTATCCAATTTCTTATTAAAATATTGAAAACTTGTCGTTTAATAGAACAACTTTCATATTTTAACGATAAGTACTCATATACATTAGTGTATAAAATAAATTTATTGATAAAATATGTATCAGAAAAAATGAATATTGATTTTACACAAGATACCAATCTTTCAAGTGGTCTTATTGCTCATGTAGAATCAGCTATCAAAAGACACCAAATGAATTTAACAGAAGAAAATGATGAATTGCTTGAGTTTGTATTGAAAAACTATAATGAACTATATTTGATAATAAAATCAGAACTACTTGTTGTTTTTGATGAAATAAATTTTAATTCAACAGAATTAAGTTACATAGTTATTCATTTTGCTTCTAGTTTTGAACAAATATATCGAAAAAACTTTATTAGAGCACTGGTAATATGTGCTAGTGGAATAGGAAGTTCCAAAATATTAGGTAGTCAAATACGAAAAAATATTCCAGAAATAAAAAATTTAGAATATACGATTCCAAGCAAAGTAACGAAGTCATTGGTGAACAATTATGATGTAGTTATCTCAACGATTGAGTTAGAGCAAGATATTGATTACTTACTAATTCCAACTATACTTAAAGAAAAAGATATAAGTTTGATACAGGAGAGAATACTAGCTAGTCGAAGTTTTAAAAGAAATGATTTTGTTAAGAGCGAGGATTCATTTAATATAGATAAGTTAGGTAGCGCATGCCAAATAATTTTAAAAAATACAGAGTATATTGTAGCTGATAATACAAAAAATAATGAAGAGATATTGGATAATATATTTGAAAACTCTGCATTAGTAATAAATAATAAAGAGGAAATAGTTGATAGTTTATTAGATAGACATAACAAAAGTTCGGTTGTAATTCCTAATACCGATATAGCTCTTTTCCATACATTAGATAAAGAGCTAGCAGAACCGTTTATAATAATATGTTCACTTAACAATGTTCTGGCTATGAAAGATGCAATGGGAGAGGAACAAAGGGTTGAATATTTTATAATTATGGTAAGTCCAAATGAACAAGAGTATACAGAACTACTTAGTCAAATAAGTATAGCTATATTGGATGATAAGATTTTTGGAGAAGCTCTAACTAGTAAGAACAAGAATTTTATATTAACAAAAGTAGAGTTAATTTTAAAAAATTATATACTCCAATTATAAGAATAGTGGTTATCGGTAAAAAATTACTGATAGCCATCATTTTTATATAACTCTATTTTGGCAAAGATTATTTTGCCGACTTTGATATTGTTTAGATAATTATGACAAGGTATAATAAATTTATAAAGATTAAGAAAGCATAAAACTAGAAGGAGAATCTAAGATGAATTTAAAAAAACAAGATATTAGGTTAGGGCAAGAAATTAGTAATAAAGAAGAAGCAATAAGAAAAGCTGGAGAAATCTTAGTAGAAAATGGATATGTTGATGCTGACTATATTCCAGCAATGTTAGAAAGGGAGGAAATAGTATCGACATATATGGGGAATTTTATCGCTATTCCGCACGGGACAGATGAGGCTAAAAAATCGATAAAAAGCACAGGAATTTCAATAATACAAATACCAGGAGGAGTTTCATTTTCTAAGCCAGAAGATACTGAAGATAAAATGGTGTTTATCGTATTTGGTATTGCTGGAAAAGATGGAGAGCACTTGGAACTTTTATCAAAAATTGCAATTTTCTGTTCTGAACAAGAAAATGTTATTAAACTAGTGAATGCAGCTACGGAAGAAGAAGTAATAACTTTATTGTCAGAAGTAGAATAATAAAATCTAAATATAAGTTAAGAAGGTATTATAATGAAAAATTTACATTTTGGAGCAGGGAATATAGGACGTGGTTTTATAGGGGAACTACTTAATAAATCGGGATATCATATAACATTTGTAGATATTAATAAAGATGTAGTCAATGGTTTAAAATGCCGTGACACATATACTATAAAAATATTAGATGAGAATATAGAAGAAATAGAGCTAAATAATTTTGATGCTTTAAATATAGCGGAGGAAAAAGAAGAACTTTACAAAGCTATAGGAGAGGTCGAACTCGTTACTACATCTATAGGACCAAATGTGCTACCTATAATAGCAAAAGATATTGCAGAAGGTTTGAAATTAAAAGTTGCAAATAATAACACAAAATTATTAGATATTATTGCTTGTGAAAATATGATAGCAGGATCAGATTTTCTAAAACAAGAAATTTATAAGCAGCTTACAGAAGAAGAACAAAAATTTGTAGAGGCATGTGTAGGTTTTCCGAATTCAGCGGTAGATAGAATAGTTCCAGCCCAAAAGCATGAGGATGTACTATTAGTAGAAGTAGAGAAGTTTTGTGAATGGGTTATAGAAGAAGATAAGATAAAAGTAGAAAAAAATAAAAATATAGAAAATGTACACTACGTAAAAGATTTAAATCCGTTTATTGAAAGAAAATTATTCACAGTAAATACGGGGCATGCCGCTCTTAGTTACATAGCTAACTATTTAGGTATAGAGTTGGTATCTGATGGAGCCAAGCATACAGAAGTTAGAAAAGACTTTATTGCTGTCTTAGAAGAAACTAGTGCATTGCTTGAGAAAAAATGGGGATTTTCTAAAGAGGAGATGACAGCGTATAGAAATAAAACTATTAAACGTTTTGAGAATCCTCGTATAGTAGACAATGTTTCTAGAATTTGTCGCACACCTATTAGAAAATTAGGTTATAATGAAAGATTTATTAAACCTATTAGGGAAACTGAGGAGTTAGGATTGCCTAATTCAGCTTTATTAAAAGCATGTTCATATATACTGACATTTAAATCAATTGAAGATGAACAATCTCTAAAGCTTGCGGAGTTAATCGTAGAAAAAGGTGTAGTTGAAACACTACGTGAAGTAACAGAATTAACTGATGAAGTATTGTTAAATAAAATAAAAGATAGTTACGAGAAGTTAATATAAAAATGGGAATCTTGAAGAAATAATTTTCTTTAAGATTCTTTACTTTACTAGTGTTTTTTGTTTATAAATCGAAATGTTTCCTTTAGACGAAAATCTATTGACTTTACTGTTATAACCGGTATAAAATTAAAATATATGAAACCGAAGGGGGATATTAAAATGAATAAATGTGAATGTGAACATCACTGCCATTGTCATGATGCTGTAGAAAATTGCGAATGCGGCAATTGCAAAGAAGGTACTTGTAAATGTCAAGATGGCTGCGAGTGCGGTTGTCATAATGCAAAAGAAGACTGCGAGTGCGGTAACTGTAAAACAGGAGATTGCCATTGTAATGAGCATGTAGCATAGAAAAAGGAGTTGACTTATTTGTCAACTCTTCTTTTTTTAATGTGTAAGTATTAAATTCAGTATACCTGCAAAAATAAGTAAGATAATACTCCATTTAATGGTTTCTTTGAAAATCTCACTATCCTTATTTACTAAACCTACAGCAGCAGCAGCAACAGCAATTGACTGAGGTGAAATCATTTTTGCGATAGCTCCTCCTGTGATATTCGCAGCTACTAATAATGTAGGATCTACACCAATCTGAGAAGCGGTAATAGATTGTAAACCTGCAAATAGTGAACCACTATTAACAACAGATCCAGTAAGAAATACTCCAATCCAACCTAGAATAGGAGAAAGTAATGGGAATATTTTTCCGGTATTTGCTAATGCTAATCCTAAAGTAGAAGACATTCCTGAGTATGTAGAAATATAAGCAAATGCTAAAACTGAACATATAGTAAGAATAGGTGACCAAAGTTCAAGGAAAGTTTCTTTTAAAACTAGTTTAATTATGCGACCACGTACTCTAAAAATTATTATAGTAAGAATAGCAGCAAGAGCTATAGCTGTAGTAGTTGACGTAAAAGGTGCAAAACTAAATATAGCTTTTATAGGTGTAGGATCCTTAGTAATAGGAGCAACTTTAGCTACAGTACCATCTATATAATAAGGAAAATTAAAGATTAAAGAATTTAAAACTCCAGGTTTTTGACCAATTTTGGGGTTACCGTTTTGAATTAATTGTTTAAAGAAACTAGTATTCAAAATAGTAACAAATAAAGTTAATAAAATAAATGGTAACCAAGCTGTAGTTACTTTTTTTAGAGAGAGTTCTTGTTTTTCTTCCAGTATATTTTGTTCTATTGATAAAATATTTTTTGGACTCCAGAATCTTAAGAATATAACTAATGAAAGTAAACTAATAATTGCAGAAACTACATCAACTAATTCTGGACCAACAAAATTTAAGAAAATAAACTGTGTGATAGCGAAAGATCCACCTGAAACTAAAATTGCAGGAAGAGTTTCTTTTATTCCTTTAAGCCCATCTACCATAAATACCAATAAGAAAGTTACGATAAGTGTTACTAGGCATAAAATAATCGAAGTAGCTTTCCCTAGAGATACTGCATCTAACTCAGTAAGACTTGCTGGAATTGTCACGGGAATACCCATTGCACCATAAGCACCACCAGCAATATTTGCAACTAAACAGATAGCAGCAGCTTGTAAAGGTTTAAAACCTAGACCGACTAAAATAGCAGCAGTAATAGCAACAGGTGCTCCAAAACCGGCTGCACCTTCTAAAAACGCATTAAAAGAAAATGCAATAAGAAGAACTTGAATTCTTTTATCAGATGATATTGATGAAATACTTTGTTTTATAATGTCAAAACATCCAATTTTGACAGTTAGTTTATATAAAAATATTGCAGATAGAACAATGCTAGCAACAGGCCATAAACCTGAGACTACTCCTTGTTCAGCTGCACCAGCAATTTTGTCGACTGGCATTTTATAAAAGGTATAAGCTATAATAGCTGAGCTCAGAATACTTAAAGCCCCTGCTGTATAACCTTTTAATTTAAAGATAACTAATGAAATAAGAAAAATAATAATAGGAAGCACAGCGATGGCGGCAGATACCCAAATATTGCCGCTTGGATTGTATTGCTGACTCCAAACAGTATTTAAAAACATTTTAATACTCCTTCTAAGTTTTTTAGTACATAGGATTATACACCCAAAAAATATATTTATGCAATAGCTTTGCTTGAATTCTGCAATATAAAGTTTACATATTTTTAAGAAAATTACTAATTAAGTGCAATTTTTATAAAATACTAAAAAATATAAATTAAGGTTGGAAAAGCTGTAAAATACAAAAATATTGTTCTTAATAATAAAAATTAAAAAAAGATATATATTATTAAAAAAAATAATTTAAAGATTAATAGAATTTATATTTATTATTCTGTATTCATAAAAAAGACGATAAATACTCATAAAAATTTATGATTTAAAAAATGATATTATATAGTAAATAAGCAAAAATTTATAATCCTGTATCATCACAGAGGTATTTTATATTGATACAAATCGCCAAATTTTATCTAGATAAATATTATTATTTTATTGAGATTGGAAATTTGACTTTTAAAAAGAAACGTTGTATATTATAAACGTAATATATGATTAAAACATAATTTATATACATTTAATAAATATATACACAAACTTTGGAGGTTATTATGGTAAAAACATCAAAAGATTTAACTAAACAAGAGCATTTAGAAATGTATGAACTAATGCACCTTATTAGAGATTTTGATATGGAGTTAAGTAAACTATACTCTCGTGGTTTAGTTCACGGTATGACTCACTATTCAGTAGGAGAGGAAGCGGCTAACGTTGGAGCTATTTATCCGTTAAGAAAAGAAGACCTAATGTTTTCTAATCACCGTGGTCACGGTCAAACTATTGCTAAAGGTATAGAAATTGATCGTATGATGGCTGAAATCCTAGGTAAAGAAACGGGTCAATGTAAAGGACGTGGTGGAAGTATGCACGTTTATGACCTTGAACAAGGAAACATGGGATGTAATGGTATCGTAGGTGGTGGACACGGATTAAGTACTGGTGCCGCTCTAGCTCAAAAAATGAAAAAAACAGGAAATATTGTTATTTGCTGTATGGGTGATGGTGCTACTAACGAAGGAAGCTTCCATGAGTGCTTAAACATGGCATCTAACTGGGATTTACCACTTATTTTCTACGTAATCAATAATAAATATGGTATCTCAATGGCGCAAGAAAGATGTATGCGTGTTGAAAAGATTACTGAGCGTGCAGCTTCATATAGAATCAAAGGAATCCATGTAGAAGATGGTAATGACGTATTAGCAGTATATGATGCAATGCAAGAAGCTATCGAACACGCTAGAAGTGGTAAAGGACCTGTTTTAGTAGAAGCAGTATCTTACAGATGGTTTGGACACTCAGCTTCTGATGCTGGTAAATATCGTAGCCGTGAAGAAGTTGCTGAATGGAAACTTAAAGATCCTAACGTAAAATATAAAAATTACTTATTAGAAAATGGAATTGCTACAGAAGCAGAATTAAAAGAAATTGAAGATAGATCAATAGCAACTATCAACGAAGCAGTAGAATTTGCTAAAGAATCACCATTTGCTGATGGTTCAATTGCGTTCCAAGATAACTACGCTGACTAATATTTTAGTTTAAAATAATTTAAATAATATTTTATATAATAGGAGATAAATAGTTATGACTAAAGAAACAAAAATTATGACAATTCGTGAAGCCATAAAAGAAGCTATGACTCACGAAATGCGTGAAGATGAAAATGTATTTTTAATGGGTGAAGATGTAGGTATTTTCGGAGGGGACTTCGGTACAACAGTAGGTATGTTGGAAGAATTTGGTTCTGAACGTGTTATCGACACACCTATTAGTGAAGCTGCAATTTGTGGAGCTGCGGCTGGAGCAGCATCAGTAGGTATGCGTCCAATCGTAGACGTAACATTTATGGACTTCGTAACAATTGGTATGGATGCTATCGTTAACCAAGCAGCACCAATGCGTTATATGTTAGGTGGAGAAGTTCAAGTGCCAGTTACTTATCGTTGTGCATCTGGTTCTGGAACTGGAGCGGCTGCTCAACACTGTAAAGCTTTAGAAGCATGGTTCTGTCACATTCCAGGTCTTAAAGTAGTAGCACCAGGTACTGCAGGAGATGTTTACTCAATCTTAAGAGCTGCAATCAGAGATAACAACCCAGTTATCTACATCGAGCCTAAAGCGTTATTTGGACGTAAAGGTGAGGTGGAATTAGGTAAAGTTGGTGTAATTGGAAAAGGTGATATCAAAGCTGAGGGTACTGACGTAACATTAGTATCTTGGGGAAGAATGTTAGAACGTAGTTTACAAGCTGCAGAAGAATTAAAACAAGAAGGAATCTCAGTAGAAGTAGTAGACCCAATTACATTAGTACCATTAGATACAGACTTAATAGTTAAATCTGTACAAAAAACAGGAAAATTAGTAGTATGTCACGACTCATTCAAAACTGGTGGATTTGGAGGAGAAATCGTTGCACGTATCGCAGAAAGTGATGCATTTGATTTCTTAGATAGCCCAATTTACCGTGTTGCAGGAGCCGACACTAACATTCCATCAGCTAAAAACTTAGAAAAATTAGTTGTACCTGATGTTGAAGACATCAAAGCAACAATTAAAAAAGCTGTAAATAAAAAATAAAAATATAGTTAGCGAAGGATGTGAATAAAACATGGCAGTAGAGGTTATAATGCCAAAAGCCGGTAGTGAAATGGAAGAGGGCGAAATCGTACAATGGTTTAAAAATGAAGGAGACCATGTCGAAGCAGGAGAAGTCCTTTTAGAGATTGTAACAGACAAAGTAAATATGGAAGTTGAAGCTGATGCTAGCGGAACATTATTAAAAATTTTAGCTCAAGCAGGAGATGTTGTACCAGTTGTTAAAACAATTGCTTGGATAGGTGAACCAGGTGAAGCTATTCCAGGTGCTAGCGAAACAGGAGAAGTTGCGCCAGCTGAAACAATAGTTGAGAAAAAAGTTGACTACACACCTGTAAAAGAAGTTGAAGTGGTAGACTATTCTGGTATTCGTGCAACACCAGCTGCAAGAGCATATGCGCGTAAAAAAGGAATTGATTTATCTAAAGTTCAAGGAACAGGATCTAAAGGTCGTATCCATAAAGATGATGTATTAGAATATAAACTTAACTCTAAAGTTAAAATTTCACCACTTGCAGCACGTATAGCGCAAATGGAAGGAATTAATGCTGAGAGTATAGTAGGAACAGGACCTAATGGTAAGGTTATGAAAGCTGATATTCTTTCAGTACTTAATGGAGCTCCAAAAGCAGCTCCAGCTAAGAAAGAAGAAATTGCAGCTCCTAGCAAAAAATCTGTTAAAGAGCCAAACGAAAATCAATGGGGTGTTGTTGAAACAGTACCAATGTCACCAATGCGTAAAGTTATTTCTAAACGTATGAGTGAATCTTACTTTAGTGCACCAACGTTTGTTGTTAATGTAGAAGTTGATATGACTGAACTATTAGCATTACGTAAAAAAGTTGTTGATGCAATTATCGAAGAAACTGGTAAAAAAGCAACAGTTACAGACTTCATTTCATTAGCAGTAATTAAATCATTAATGAAACACCCATATGTGAATGCTTCATTATCAAGTGATGAAAAAGAAATGTATCTACACCACTACGTTAACTTATCAATTGCAGTAGGTATGGATAGTGGGTTAGTAGTACCAGTAATTAAAGGTGCTGATAAGATGAGTCTAAAAGAGCTTGTAGTAGCTTCTAAAGAAATTACAACAAAAGCTCTTGCTGGTAAATTAAAACCAGATGAAATGGCAGATTCAACATTTACAATCAGTAACTTAGGTATGTATGGAGTTAAGAGCTTCGTGCCGATTATCAACCAACCTAACACAGCAATTTTAGGAGTAAGTGCTACAGTTCAAAAACCTGTAGTATTAAATGGTGAAATCACTGTAAGACCTATTATGACATTAACATTAACAGCAGATCACCGTGTAGTTGACGGATTAGAAGGAGCTAAATTCATGAAGACTCTGAAAGAAGCTATCGAAAATCCACTATCATTACTAATCTAATAATGATATAATAATAGAAGAAAACAAGATAAAGTGTATTAAGGAGTGATTATAATATGGCAGTAGAAGTTATTATGCCAAAAGCCGGAAGTGAAATGGAAGAAGGCGAAATCGTACAATGGTTTAAGCAAGAAGGTGACGAAGTAAAAGAAGGAGAAGTCCTACTAGAAATCGTAACTGACAAAGTTAATATGGAAGTTGAGGCTGAAGCTAGCGGAACTTTATTAAAAATTCTTTATCCAGCTGGGTCAACTGTACCTGTAGTTCAAACTATAGCATGGATTGGACAACCTGGAGAAGAAGTTTCTGGAGCAGATGGTGCAACTGCAGTAGCTCAAGAAGTAGTAAAAGAAGTAGCAGCAGACGTTAAAGTTCCTGAAACTAAAAAAGAAGATGTATTGCTAAAACGTGAACGTCGTGGTGAATATGACGTAGCTGTAATTGGTGGTGGACCTGCAGGATATGTAGCGGCGATTAAAGCAGCTCAATTAGGTGGAAAAGTAGCATTAGTAGAAAATCGTGAATTAGGTGGAACATGCTTAAATCGTGGATGTATTCCAACAAAAACATTCTTACACAATGCAGAAATTATTAACTACATTCGTTCTGCAAAAGACCGTGGTATTAAACTTGTAAATGATGCATTTACAGTTGACATGGAGAAAACTGTAGCAGTTAAAGATAAAGTATCTAAAACATTATCTGGTGGAGTAGCAGGATTACTTAAATCTTACGGAGTTAAAGTATTCAATGGTGTTGGACAACTTACAGCTGATAAAAAAGTTGTTGTTGACGAGCACACAACAATTGACGCTGATAGAGTAATTTTAGCTGGAGGTTCTAAAGTAAGTAGAATTAATATTCCAGGTATGGACAGTGAAAAAGTTCTTACAAGTGATGAATTCTTAGACATTAAAGAAGTACCATCAAGATTAGCTGTAATCGGTGGTGGAGTAATTGGTTCTGAATTAGGGCAAGCATTTGCTACATTTGGTTCTAAAGTTACTATCGTTGAAATGGCAGATAGACTAATCGCTAATATGGATAAAGATGCGTCTGTAGCATTAGAAAAACAATTTAGAAAACAAGGTATTAATGTACTTACTTCAACTAAATTATTAGAAATCATTGATAAAGGTCACGAAGTAGTAGTAAAAGTTGAAGGTAAAGAAGATGTAGTTGCTGATAAAGTATTACTATCTATCGGACGTGTTCCAGATAATACATGTCTAGGTGAATTAGCAGATAAATTTGAAATGGAACGTGGACGTGTTAAAGTTGACGAGTACATGGAAACATCTATTAAAGGAATCTATGCACCAGGAGATATCAATGGTACTAAGATGTTAGCTCATGCAGCATTCAAGATGGGAGAAGTTGCAGCTGAAAATGCAATGGGTCATTCTAAGAGAGTTGATCTTAAATCTACACCAGCAGCAATTTATACACACCCAGAGATTGCTATGGTTGGTTTAACTGAAGACCAAGCACGTGAAAAATATGATGTTAAAGTTGGTAGATTTAACTTTGCTGCTAACGGACGTTCATTGGCATCTAATCAAGGTGAAGGATTTGTAAAAGTAATTATGGATACTAAGTATAGAGAAATTTTAGGTATTCATATTGTAGGTCCAGTTGCTGCGGAAATCATCAACGAAGGTTCTACATTAATCCAAACTGAAATGACTATTGATGATGTAATGGATATAATTCATGGACACCCAACATACTCAGAAGCATTATACGAAGCTATGGCTGATTGCATCGATATGTGTATCCATGCACCTAAGAAAAAAACAAAATAGTATAAGTTTAAATATAAGAGAAAAGCGACTAACACAATGTTAGTCGCTTTTTGTAAGGTTAAAGTTATTATAATTTATTAGAATGCTCATTTTCAACTTGGATATTAAAAAACTCTTCACGCAGTATTCCGTATTTTACTGAATCATAATAAGTACCATTATAGTACCTAACTTTGCGAAGTCTTCCCTCAAGAATTAATCCCAATTTTTCAGCAAGACGCATCATTCCATGATTACCACTCCATGTCGTCAGACCTACTCGTTCAATCTCGGGGTATTTGATAAAACAATCTTTTATCCATTTTTTTAGGGCTTTTTGTCCAATTCCACGAGACCAGTAAGATTCATCATAAATAATAATACCGATTTCTAACCAACGTGTAGCAAAACATTCCCAATGACGTGTTACAATGCCAATTAATTTATTATTAACAAAAATTCCACAGCATCTATCGCTAAGATAAAATTCATGATGATTAGTTAAAAGAAAAACATCAAAATCTATAAATTTATATTCATTAAAATATGGTGCGTTATATTTACTCCACTCAGGATTTTCAGAGGTATAAATAACATTATATAATTCTTCTAAATTTTCTTTTTTTATATATTTTAGTTCTATCATAAAAATCTCCAATCTGTTACTATTTTACCATTAAAATAAATAAAAGATAAAAGATATGCCCAGAAAAAAAGAAGATATGAGCTGATAAAATGACATATAATTTAGTTTATGTTAAATTTATTACAGAAAATATTAAAGGAGAGTGTGATGGATAAATTTGCTAAAAACATATCAAATATATTTTTATGGGTAATGAACCTTGGATTGCTTATAATAGGGATTTTATTATCATTTGGTTTATTGATAGAAGCAAAAGAAATCTTTAATGAAGGGATGAAATTTTTAACTTCACAAGGAAGTTATCAAAACTTTATTGAAGAAATTGTAGTATTCTTTTTATATTTTGAGTTTGTAGCGTTGATAGTGAAATATTTCAAAAATAATTATCATTTTCCATTGAGGTATTTCATTTATATAGGTATAACAGCAATAGTAAGACTTATAATTGTTCAACATGATAATCCATATAGTGTCTTAATATGGTCAGGAGCAATTTTATTGCTAGTAATAAGTTTAGCTATAGCTGAAAAATTTATAAAGAAAAATTAATGAAAATAGACTTTGAAGTCATTTTTGACTCCAAAGTCTATTTTGTTATTTTGTAGTATATTTTCCAGTTTTATAATCAATTACTACCCCTTTTTGGAAGTTGTAGATAAAGACATTGTACTTTACACTTGCTCCGTTATCTTCTACAGACATAGCTTCCATAATAACGCCTTGAGCAACAAGATCGTTATCTTTAAATACAGGAGTAACACGATAACGAACATGTTTTTTTGTTTTTTTAACATAATCTGCAACTTCATTTTCAAAAGGAATCATGTTGAGATTCATAAATCTTGTTCCAGTCATTAAATTTCTATTATTATCATTTTCGCCAGCTAGTTGAAATGCAATAAGGTGACAACGATCATAGATATGACTACCTCTGTTACTTTGCCAACCACTAGGACGAATATGTGCTATTTCTCCACGACGATCAGTAGGCATAAGTTCTACACCAATAATGCCATTGGCTTGTCCGACACGTCCTAGACTATCTAGTGGACTGTAATTTTCAAAAGATGTTGTAGATAAATCCTCTTTACTAAAATATGGATTGTTATTGTTTAAAATCTTATATTTAGTATTATCATTTGCTTCATTTTCACTTGGAGCAGTTAGTGACTTAATAACATCTTGAGGAATAGTTGATGTTTCTTGGAATGACGTAGTAGAATTACCTTTATTAAAGGTATATCGACTTATGATAAGTGAGATAAGAATAATTATTAAAATTGAAATTATTGAGAATAGAGAAAACTGTTTTTTTCTTCTTTTAGCCATAGTATCTCCTTAATAATTTATTACATAAAATATTAAATAATTTACATCCTTTATTGGAGGTTGATTACCTTATAGTGTAATAAAATTTATTTTTTAAAATAATTAATTCCCATTGCATCTTTTACATCATCAAGTGTAGCAGCAGCAACTTTTTCTGCTTTTTCACTACCAGCTTTTAGCATATTATATACTTCAGCTTTATCTTTTGCGAATTCCTCGCGACGCTCTCTAATTGGGCGTAAGTACTCTTGCATAACTTCGTTAAGACGTCGTTTAAGTTTCATATCGCCAAGGCCACCACGTCTGTAGTGTTCTTTTAGTTCAGCTACTTCGTCAGTACGTGGATCAAAAATATCTAAGTATGTGAAGACAACATTTCCTTCAACTTGCCCAGGATCTTCAACACGAATGTGATTAGGATCAGTGTACATTTTCATGATTTTAGCTTTGATATTTTCTTCACTATCTCCTAGATAGATACCATTGTTAAGACTTTTGCTCATCTTACCTTGTCCGTCGATTCCTACAAGACGTGCGTGATTTTTTGGAGGAAGTACTATTTCCGGAAGGACAAGAACTTCTTTGTTATAAGTTCTATTGAAGTCTCTAACAATTTCACGTGTTTGTTCAAGCATAGGTTTTTGATCTTCTCCTACTGGCACGTGCGTAGCTTTAAATGCAGTTATGTCAGCTGCTTGACTAACTGGATAAGTGAAGAATCCAGCAGGTATGCTTTCTCCGAATTTTTTATCATTTATTTCTTGTTTAACAGTAGGGTTACGTTGAAGTCTTGATACTGTTACTAAGTTCATATAATACATATACAATTCAGCAAGCTGTGGAATTTGTGATTGAATAAAGACAGTAGACTTAGTTGGATCAATACCAACAGCTAAATAGTCTAAAGCAACTTCTGTAATGTTTTGAATAACTTTTTCAGGGTTATCAGCATTATCAGTAAGAGCTTGTTGATCGGCAATCATAATAAAAATATCGGTATCTTTTTCATTTTGTAAAGCAACTCTGTTTTTTAAAGAGCCAACATAGTGACCTAAATGAAGTTTTCCAGTTGGTCTATCACCAGTTAAAATAATTTTCGTCATAAATAGAGGAACTCCTTTAAAGTATTTTTCTAATTATCCTTTTATTATATCATAATATAAGCTAAGTTTGTTTGAAAAGTTCAATTCTTTTATGAAAAATAAAAGTATTTTTGTTTATGAAAAATGCTTTTTGTATTATAATAAATTATAAAGAAATAAGTTTTATAAACTAAGGAGAATAAAATGATATATATAGAATCAAAAAGTAATGATCCACGCTACAATACAGCGTTAGAGCTTTATGCATTTAATGAGCTTGCTAAGAAAGATGATGTTTTTATGTTATGGATAAATTCACCATGTATAGTAGTAGGTAAAAACCAAAATACAACAGAAGAAGTTAACCAAAGATTCTGTGAAGACAATGATATAAAAATAGTTCGTCGTGTAAGTGGTGGAGGAGCTGTCTATCATGATTTAAATAATTTGAATTATACTATTATTTCTAATGGACGCAGCGGAGAAGAGTTTGATTTTAAATCATTTTCACAACCAGTTATAGATGCATTGGCTTCATTAGGCGTAAAAGCTGAGTTTACAGGACGTAATGACCTTGAAATAGACGGACAAAAATTCTGTGGAAATGCACAATATGTTCGTTCAGGACGTATTATGCATCATGGATGTTTAATGTTTGATGTTGATACTTCAGTATTAGCAAATGCTTTAAAAGTATCAAAAGATAAAATTGAGTCAAAAGGTATCAAATCAGTTCGTTCAAGAGTTACAAACATTAAAAATCACTTACCTAATCAAGAAATGACAGTAGCAGATTTCGTAGTAGCACTTAAAAAATATATGAGTGAAAAATATGAAATGACTGACTTTGTTGCTACTGAAGAAGATGAAAAAGCTATTTTAGCAATACAAGAAGAAAAAAACAACTCTTGGGATTGGGTATATGGAAAAAATCCAGATTTCAATATTAAGCGTAATAGAAGGCTTAAAACAGGTAAAATTGAAGCTAACATTATGGTAGAGCAAGGTGCTATTACGAGTATTAAGTTCTTTGGAGATTTCTTTGGAGTGATGGATGTTGAAGATATTGCTAAGAAATTGGTAGGGGTAAAATACCAAAAAGAAGATATTCAGAAAGTACTAGAGCAAATAGATATCAATTCATACTTCTTAGGAGCAACACTAGAAGAGGTAATAGATATTCTAGTTGACTAATTATAAATATAAAAAATTATAAAATGGGAGGAATTAACATGATAATTACAACAACACAAGATGTTCCAGGTATGGAAATAGTGGAGTATAAAGGACTTGCTACTGGGGAAGTAGTAGCTGGAATTAACTTTATAAAAGATATTGGAGCAGGTCTTCGTAATTTTTTTGGAGGACGTTCTCAAGGATATGAAGATGAAATTATTCAAGCGCGACTTCTAGCATTAAAAGAATTAGAAGAGCGAGCAGAGGCTATGGGAGCGAATGCTGTTATTGGGATAAGAATTGATTTTGATGGTCTTGGAAATAACGGAAGTAACATGTTGCTTGTTACTGTAACAGGAACAGCAGTAGTTGTTAGATAAGAATTTAAAACTATATATACAAAATTAATAGAAAAAATAAAAAATATAGTGTATAATACAAAGAAGTAAACTAAAATATGAGGGGAAAATACAATGAAAAAAGTATTTAATTTTAAAAAGATTTTTTCTACCTTACTATTAGCAATTGCTTTGGTGGTTTCTGCTGTATCTGTATCAGGATGTAGTAAAGACGATAATTCTAATTCAAATTCATCACAAGCAACGTATAAAGTAAGCGCAGAAGAAAAAGAATATTTAACAAAACGTTTTGCTGATTTATCTAAGATTAATAATGAAGTAGTGGCGTACGTTTATGCTCCAGGAACAAAATTAGATGAGCCTGTTGTTCAAACTAATGATAACGAAACATATTTAGATAAAACTTTTGAAGGGAAAATGGTTCCTTACCTAGGTACAGTATTTATGGATGCTGATAATAATAAAAACTTTGGTGACAGATTAACTTGGTTATTTGGTCACGCGCGTGGAAGTAAGGTTGGAGACAATCGTATGTTTAATGACGTGAATTTTTATGATAAACAAGAGTTTATGGATCAGCACAAATATGTTGTGATTGAGACTCCAGAAAGAAAATATTATTATGAAGTAGCGTTCTTAACAATTGTTCCAGAAACAACATCATTTTACCGTTTAGATTTCGAAAATGATGAAGATTTCCTAAAACAATTAACAAATGTTAAGAAAGATGCTAGAACTAAAAATGATAATGTCCAATTAAAAGGAAATGATAAGTATCTTGTATTGTCAACTTGCCGTGAAGAAGATGAAACAATTCGTTCAAATCTATATCTTCGTCTAATCCCAGATAATGAAATGAATGATTTCTTGGCAAAACACAAAGATGATCTTAAATATGTAGCAACAAGATAATAAGAAAAATAGTCTATAGTTTTAAAAAACTATAGACTATTTTTGTGTTTATTTTGGCATGCGTCTGAATTCTCTAGTTAAGAAAAATAATGAAACACTAAATGCACAAATATCAGTTATAGGTGTGGCATATATTATACCATCAATCCCAAAGAAATGAGATAATGTTAATAACATAGGCAATAAAATAATCATTTGTTTAGTAAGTGCTACTGTAACACCAATTTTGGGTTTACCAATAGCAGAAAAAAATGTTGAACTAGAAATATGAATACCGTTGATAAAAGTAAATAATAAGAAAAATCTCATATATTTAACAGCGAATTCAAAATATAGTTCGTTACCATTACCAAAGGCAGCAACAATTTGTTTAGGAAATAGCTCAAATATTGAAAAGAATACTACAGAGATAATTATCGCGTATTTCATCATATAGTGCATAGTTTCACGTACACGATTGTAATCTTTTGCTCCATAGTTGAAACCAAAAATAGGTTGAGCTCCTTGGACGAGACCGATAATTATAGAAACAAATATTATATTAACTTTGGCTACAATTCCAGCTACTGCAATAGGTATATCATTACCGTAAATAGATTGTGAACCATAGGTATTAAGTAAGTTATTAGTTACAATTTGAATAATCATACTAGAACCTTGAAAAACAAATGATGTCATTCCTAAAGCTATAGATATTTTTAATAATGAAAACTTAGGTTTAAAATCTTCCTTATGGAATTTAACACTCTTAAATCTAGGAAAATAAAATAATAGTATTGCTGCTGATATAAATTGGCTAATAACAGTAGCCCAAGCAGAACCAGCAATTCCCCATCCAAATCCAAAAATAAAAATGGGATTTAGAATAATATTTAAAACGGCACCCCATACTATGGCGTACATAGAATACTTCGGACTATTATCAGAACGAACCATTGGGTTGGTACTAATTGACAGAAGTAAAAAAGGGATACCTAAAGAAGAAATACCAGCAAATGTTTTTGCATAGGGTAATATTTCATCAGTAGAACCAAAAGCGTACATAAGTGGTTCTAAAAATATATGAATTAAAATTGTTAAAATAACACCTATAATAAATAGTGATGTTACGGATGTTCCAACAACAGCTTTAGCTTTTTCTGGATTTCCTCGACCAAGTTCTAGGTTGAAATTAGCGGCTGCGCCAATACCAATCATAAGACCAAGAGCAAGGCATATAGTAGTTATAGGGAAAGCTATGTTAGTTGCTGCATTCCCCAAATAACCAACTCCTTGCCCGATAAAGATTTGATCAACAATGCTATATAATGCGTTTATTATATTTGCTGTTATTGCTGGCCAAGCAAAAGATATAAGTAATTTTTTTATTGGCTTAATACCAAGTGGATTTTCTATTGTAGAATTTTTCACAAAAGCCTCCTAGTTAGATTTCTATTTTTGGGATATATTAAAGAATTAATGTTCATATCCGCCAGTTATTTTTATATCATTTCTTTGATAAAATTCAGCAGAAGTTTCAATAATTATTTTTAGTGCATCTATTATCATTTCAAGTTCCATAAAAGGGGTATTTGGTTTATTTTTAACTTGTTCTCTAATATAGGGAATATGTATAAAACCAGCAGAAATATTATTGAATTTTGTTTTTGATAAGTAAAGAGTTTCATACATAATATGATTACAAACAAATGTGCCAGCAGTATTAGAAATAGCAGCTGGAATATTATTTTTTGTTAACTCAGCTACAAGAGCCTTAATAGGAAGAGTAGAAAAATAAGCAGTTTCCCCATCTTTACGGATAGGTTCATCTATAGGCGAATTATTTTTGTTATCTGCTATACGTGCATCATCGATATTTATAGCAACACGTTCAACTGTAATTTTATCACGTCCACCAGCCTGGCCAACACAAATAACAATATGTGGATTAAAGCTATATATATTCTCTTCAAGAATGGCTGAAGATTCTTTAAACACAGTAGGCAAAGTCACTTTTTTAATTTCTATATTTTTTAATTTATTAGGCAATTTATTAATTGCAAGATTAGAAGGATTGATATTTTCTCCACCGAAGCTATCGAATCCCGTAATAAGAATACGCATATTAAAATTCCTCGTTATTTTAGGTGATATACTTATTATAAAGCAGTTTTCTAAAATTTAAAATAGTGATTTTTAAAATACTTCATAAAAAATTGGTAATTGATTTTTAAAAGTGATATTATAATTAAACAGGGGTGATAAAATGTCAAGAGAAGAAAAATTAAGAACAATATTTAAGACAATAGATATGTCTGAATATAGTGATACTAAAAAAAATATAGATAAACCAACATGTCTTATTAAGACATATAAAGACCCTCAAGATTTTTGGATTGCGGCTAATTATTCAAAGAAAAAATATGCAGATTACAAACCGTTTCAGTTTGTAGATGGTGAAGGCATAAGGTGTTCAATATATTTAAGTGGTTGTTTGTTTGCATGCAAAGAATGTTTTAACGAAAGTATTCAAAATTTTAATGTAGGGCAAGAGTACACAAAAGAAGTGGAAGATAAAATAATAGATGACTTAAGACATACATATGTTCAAGGTTTAACTATTCTTGGAGGAGAACCCTTTTTAAATACACAAGTTGCAGTTTCTTTAGCCAAAAGAGTACGAGAAGAGTTTGGATATGAAAAAGATATCTGGGTTTATAGTGGTTATACTTATGAACAACTTTTAAACGGAAGTGAAGATAAAAAAGAATTGCTATCCTTATGTGATGTTTTGGTAGATGGACCATTTATGATTTTTTTAAAAGACTTAAGCTTGCGTTTTAGAGGTAGCAGTAATCAACGAATAATAGATTTAAAAAAATCAACTAGAGAAAATGTTGTTTTGTATTTAGAATAGCAACTTTAATTTAATTAGTGAAAGTATTTTGACAATAGATGTCTTTTTTGCTAAAATAGAGTATCACCATTTAGAGATATATAATATCTCTAATATTTTTGAATGAAAGGGGTCTTGTAGTTTGAAAAATATTATAGAAATTTTTCAAAATGATATAAGGGAGATTTTTCGAAAAACAAGGACGTGGATAGTTATAATTGGTCTAATTCTATTACCTTCAATGTATGCATGGCCAAATATACTTTCAGCATGGGATCCATATGGTCATACCAATAATATAAAAGTTGCAGTAGTTACAGAAGATAGTGGTGCTGAGGTGAGCGGACAAAAAGTCAATCTAGGAGAGAATTTGGTAGAAGGGCTAAAAAACAATAAAAACCTTGATTGGCAGTTTGTTAGCAATAAACAAGAAGCTGAAGAAGGTGTGAGAATAGGAGATTATTATGCAAGTATAGTGATTCCTAAAAATTTTAGTGAAGATTTAACATCCGTAAGTCGAGGATTTCCTAAGAAGGCTACTATTGAGTATACTGTTAATGAAAAAATAAATGCTATAAGTCCAAAAATAACAAATAGTGGAGCTTCAGCGATTGCGAATAATATCAGCAAATCTTTCGTAGAAATAGCTAATGGTGTTATTTTTGAGAAGTTACATGAGGCTGGAATTAAATTTGAACAAAATTTACCTTCAATAGAGAAGATGAAGGAAGAGATTTTTAAATTAAACGATAATTTCTCAAATTACGAAAATGTTGTATCTGAACTAATAGGTAAGACTGAACAGGGACAAAAGATTCTTAATACTATTCAACAGGCTTTGCCGGATATTGATAGATTTGCTACCAATAGTATTATGTTAGCAGATAAGGCTGATATAACAATTAATAATATACAAAGTTTTAATGAGAAATTGCTGCCTCTAATTAGCAATCATTTAAAAGTTGTAGAAGATGTTTCAGGAGAAGCAAATAGTCTTGCTCAAAAAATTCAAAGTAAACCAGATAATGTAGAAGAAATAAAAGAAAAACTGAAGTTGTTAAATACTCGACTAGAAGCGGCAGAAGAAAGACTACGTGTTGTAAAAAACATTTTTGAGTATTTAAATGAATTATCAGGAGAGAACATACTTCAAAATCAATTAAATAAGATCAATACATTGGAAAATGATTTAACTAAAGTTAAAGAAGTAAATAATAAAATTTATACTAATATAGATAACTATGATGAAATAGCAGATGATATTAAGAAAGATTTTGTTGATAGAACAAAACGTATTAACGAAATATCAACAAATATAGATAACAGGTTGAATGACGATATTGCTCCGCTAGTTGCTAAAGTGTTAACTAAAGCAGATATAAATATTAATGAAATCTCTAAGCTAATTATAGGAGCTCAAAATGAACTACCAGAAGTAGAAGCAAAGATATTAAGTACAGAGGTGAAAATTCAAAGAGCTCATGCTAAGTTAATAACTATACAAAAAGAATTACCAGAAGCAAAAGGAAAAATTAAAAAGCTAACCGAAGAGATTAAAAAGGCAGAAGCAGGAACAAATACAAATATGTTGTTTAATTTATTGAAAGTAGACTATAAACAACAAGCAGAATTTTTTGCAAATCCTGTTCAGCTTAGTGAGAATAAATTGTACCATATTAAAAATTATGGTTCTGCAATGACTCCATTTTATACAGTGTTATCAATATGGGTTGGAGCACTACTTATGTCATCGTTATTAACTACAAAAGTGGAAGATGAAGAAGGTAAATATAAACCATGTGAGAAGTATTTTGGACGTTGGATACTATTTTTAGTAATATCATTGTTTCAAACATTGGTAATTACACTAGGAGATATGTATGTCCTTGGGACACAAGCAGTGTCGCCATATAGATTTGTTTTTTATGGTTTATTAATATCGGCCTTATTTTCGTCTATCATATATACTATAGTACACCTTTTAGGAAATGTAGGAAAAGCTATTTGTATTATATTGTTGGTGCTTCAATTAGGAAGTTCAGGAGGAACCTTCCCAATTCAAATGACTTCGAGCTTTTTCCAAGCATTATATCCTAAAATACCATTTACTTATTCAATAGGATTGTTAAGAGAAGCGGTAGGTGGAGTATATATACCAGCAGCCCAACGAGATATGAAAATATTACTAATTGGTATAGTAATAACGTTGATAAGCGGTACTATTTTAGTTCATTTAAAATCTCGCTCTAAAAAATTAAGCGCTGAGCGAGAAAAATCAAAATTATTCTTGTAAAACAAAAAAACTTTTAAAGTATTATAACTATGTACTTTAAGAGTTTTTTTTATTATTAAAAATGGATTATATATTATAACTAATTAGATTTGGTCTATATAAGTATATGAACAACCAGTTAACAAATGAAAAAATATATTTTTTATGATATAATTATTAGAATATAAATCCTAATGTATAGAGGAAAAATTATGACAAAAACACTAGATAGAACTAAAGACATTTTTTTAGATACAATGCTTTTAGGAAAAGAAATATTAGTAAAAAAAATAAAAACAACCAATAAAACAAAAGTAACGGTGGTTATAGCTGCCTTTAGAAATATAACTAGATTAAAATCAATTTTGGAGAATATTCTTAAACAAAGTTTTCAAGAATTTGAAATTATTGTTGTAGATGATTCATCAAGTACAGAAGTAGAAGAATTCATTTCAACTTATGATAGCAGCAGACTAAATTATATAAAGAAACAACTTGGATCAAATTCATCAGCTAAAAATTGTGCTTTAGAATTTGCCAAAGGTGAATACGTTGTTTTTTTAGAAGAAAATATTAGACTAAAACCTGATTATATTGAAAATTTATATGGTCTTGTAATTGATAAAAGTTTAGATATAGCTATTTTGACGAGAGACAATTATAGTAATATTTTAGGTGAAGCAGTCGTAACAGGTAAAAAGTATTTAGAAGAAGAGATTAAACAATTTAAGAGTGATTTAGATTATAATTTGACATCATGTATGTTTAAGAAAAAGTTTCTTGATGTCTATAATTTAAGATTTCAAGAAGACATGTTATCTCTTGAGAATCTATATTTTAAATTAAAAACTTTTGATATAGCTGGGAAAGTATGTCAAAGTTCACGTGTAGGATATATAGAATTAAAAGAAGAAAAAACTGTTCGTAATCAAGCGATGATTGATGCTTCAACACGAAGAATAATGTTGGCAACAGAAAAAATAGAAGAATTTAAAGCAGGTAAAAGCTATGAGAATAGTTTAAACCTTTTATGTGGATATTTATTTTTTGATGTATTGCGAATGCACGATGATATGGCAGGAGAGGAAAAATTGCTTGAGCTTATAAAATCTAAAAAGAATTATTTTGAAAGCGATACTTTTATTAGTAAAGCTATGATAAATATGTCTCCAATATTATTTGCAAATTATTTAAATAGAAAGGATAGAGGATAATATGAGAAGAATATTACATAATGTATTTTCATATGCTTTTATCTCACTATTTGCGGTAGCATTAATTTGGGCATATGTAGCACCTTTTGTGTATGAACGTATATTAAATCCTTTAGCACTATTATTAGGTGTACCAGTATTTTTTATAATTTTTATTTATATTGTAAAAAAGATATTAGCAACAAATGAACAAGGATTAAAAAAATATAATAGGATTATAGTTTTAGTTTACTTGGTTTTTCAGGCAATTATATTATCGATGGATACATTGAATTTTTCTGATGGAGCAGAGATTGAAAATGAAGCACACTATATGCTGAATTATGGTAAATTTTCTGGAGAGAGATATTTTTTAGTTTATCCTAATAATATTAATCCTACTATAATTCTATATTGGCTTTATAGAATTGCTGGATACCTTCATATATCAGAAATATGGACATTACATATTTTCTGCTTTGCAATTACTTCTGCAACGATGTATTTAACATTTAAAACAGCAGGGAAACTATTGTCAAAACAAAAACAAACTATAATTTTAGGTTTAATGCTAGTATATATTCCATTCCAAATGTATAGTTTATTTTACTATTCTGATAGTTTGATGGTTATATTAGTAGCTCTTATTATTTATGTTTTGATTCCATCTGATGGAAGTTTTATTTTTAGAAGTAAACATATTATAGCTGTTGCGGTAATTGTAGCTTTTGGTTGGAACTTAAGATCAAACATAATAATTATTATCCCAGCACTGATAGTTTACTTATTATTTTTCAAATGGTATAAAAATTTGCTATTACTTATAGTTACATTTGGAATATCTTTTGTAGTTTTTGGCAAAGGTTTTGATATGTTATGGAATCATTATGGTTTCTTCCAAGATGCTGGATATAGATTCCCAATGCTTCACTGGGTTATGATGGGAATGAGTATTCAGGGAGGAAGTTATAACTGGCAAGATTTCCAATTTACGTATTTAAGTCAGAATAAAGCTGCGGATGACTTTGGTCTATTATTCAATCGACTGACGCATCGTCCTTTCTTCTTGAATTTATTAATGTTTGTTTTAAAAATTCGTGGTAATTGGAGTGATGGTACGATAAATTATACGAATGGTACGCGTGCATTACGAGATGGAGATGGATTTTTATGGCAGTTATTCTATGGTAGTAATAATAGCTTCTTCATTTATATCTCACAGATGATATATGTAGTTATTTTATTTGGGATGGTATATTATATTTATAAGAGAAGAAAAGAATATATAACATCGTGTTTCTTATTCCAAATTATTATTTTTGGAGTATTTATGTTCCATTTAATTTGGGAAGCTAAACCACGTTATGTTTATGCATGGATGCCAATTATTTTTATCTTAGGAGCAAAAGGTCTAATATTGTTTGCTGAAAGATATGAAACAACGATTTTTGATAAATATAAGAAAAAATTATATATAGCATTTGCTATAGTATTCTCACTACAAATAGGAAGTGATAGCTTCTTACGACCATCATATTCAATGAATTTAGACTATGATTCTCGTGTTATCAATGGAATAAGTATTTATGCAACAGATAATTATCTTCGAGATGGAATTGTTCGTGTGAATAGGGATACAGAAGTAGAGCAAACATTCAAAGCCACACGCAGTTTTAACTATGTTAGAGGATATATATCATCTTATGATGAAAAAAATAATTCAAAATACAAAGTTGAAATTATAGATAAAAAAGATAATAAAGTAGTGCGTGAGCATGAGTTTATATATAGAGAATTATATTGGGAAATCCCGCTTCAGACTTATACACTTCGTTGGTATTTTGATGACCTTCCAGCAGGAGATTATGGTGTGAGATTCTCGCAAATAGAAAGTGACAACAATGGAAGTATCGTAATATCAAGTGTTCCTAACGAAATGATAGATATGTATACCGCAGGGAAGCTCTATATCAATGGAGCAGATCAAAATAGAAAAGATTTATCTCTACAGATAGGCCATCGTTATCAAAAATTATGGTGGTATTAATATAAAGACAATAGGAAAAATGATAAAATCAAAATTTTAATTGTTAAAGGAGATAAAACTGTGATATAATAAATTCATACAGATAAGGAGGTATATAACTATGGTAAATATTTATGATAAAGCAAATGAATTTGAAAGAGCATTAAGGGAAAGTGACGAGTATAAAGCTTCAGTAGCGGCGTCAGAAGGATTATACGCAGATGAAGAAGCTAATTCATTGTATACAGAATTTGTAGGTAAACAAAAAGAATTAATGGAGAGTGCTCAAACAGGAGCACAACCAACAGAAGAAGAATTACAAGTATTTGAAGAAATTCAACAAAAATTAATGGAAAATGCTAAATTCTTAGAGTTTGTACATGCTCAACAAAAATTACAATTTTTAATTGAAGATTTAAACAAAATAATGTATAAACCATTAGATGAGCTTTTCGAAAAATATGGAAATAAATAATAGTAAAACCTAGATAGTGTAAAATCTATCTAGGTTTTATTTATATACATTTAATATTTTATTTAGTCTTATTTTTTTCTATATAATCTATTAATTCAATAGTAAGATCATATTTTGTAAATGGAGTTATTAAATAAATTCCATTGAAGTGTTTTAATGCGACATCAAGTAGTTTTTTACTTTCTTCTAAAGCTACTTTTTGACAAAGTGCTTTATCATCCTTTACCTTTTCTAGTTTGGCTAAAAAATCTTCTGACAATTTGATTCCTGGGACTTCATTATGTAGGAAAATAGCATTATTATAACTAGTAATAGGCATAATTCCTAAGAAGAACGGTGTATCAGGATAATCAGCGACAAACTCTGCTAATTGTACAATTTTATCTGATTCAAAAACAGGTTGAGTAATAAAGTAATCAGCACCGGACTTAATTTTTTTCTCAACTAATCGTTTTGTTTTTGATAAATCTCGAACATTTGGATTATATGCCGCAGCAACTGTAAAGTTGGTAACTTTCTTAAGTGATGCACCATTGTATCCAAGTCCATCATTAAGTTGTTTAATAAAGGGTATTAATTTAAGGCTAGTTACATCATATACGCTAGTAGCTCCAGGGAAATCTCCCAGCTTACTTGGATCACCTGTAATGGCAAGTATATTATTGATACCAAGAAGATCAAATCCCATAAGTCGAGACTGTAAGCCGATAAGGTTATGATCCCGACATGTCAAATGTAGCAAGGTAGGTGTAGTAATATGCTCTTTTAATAAAGCAGCTGTAGCTAAATTACAAATTCTAGTACTTGCTAAAGAATTATCTGCCAAAGTTATAGCTTCAATATTTTTCTTATCTATAGCTTTTGCCCCCTCAATAAACGTATCTATATTTAGATGTTTTGGTGGATCTAATTCGGCAATTATAGTGACCTGTTTTTTTGCTTTATCTACAATTGTAGGATTATTATTTGCTACTCGAATAAGCTCTTCTTCTGCAGGAAGAGGAGTGATTATTTTTCTTCTTATCGGTTTTAGATTTTTAATACCTCGTTTTATCGCACGGATATGCTCAGGGGTAGTACCACAACAACCACCAATTAATCTGACACCTTCTTCAACTAATAGCTTAGCACTTTGTTCAAAGTATGCAGAATTTTTTCTAAAACGATATTCGTTACCATGTGTGGTTTGAGTTAATTGTAATAAACTGGCGTTAGGATAAGCTGATAAATAACTTTGAGCAAACAAAGGAACTTGTTTTAGACTCTTTATCATATGATATGGACCCAAATGGCAATTTAGTCCAACAACATCAGCACCTAAATTAACAAGAGTACTTAAGGCATCTGTTACTTTTTCACCATTTTGAGTAATACCTGCTTCTAATAATGAAATATTAGTGATAATTGGTAGGTTAGTTAGCTTTCTTGCTTCAGTTAATACTGCACGAATTTCTTCTTGATCATAATATGTTTCAAACAATAATGCATCGATTTTATCGGTTGATAGAAGTACTTTTACTTGATCAAGTGTTTCCTTGACAATAGTTTCTAGCGTTAGCTCGCATTCGCGAAGACCACGAATTGCACCGATAGTACCGAAAACAATAGTGTCTTGCCCAGCAGCCTTACGTGCTATTTCAGCCGCTCTAATATTAATTTCTTCAAATTTATCTTCATAACCATAAGTTTTTAATTGACATTTTTTGGCAGCATAGGTATTTGTTTGAATAATATCAGCCCCTGCTTCAATATAAGCTCTATGGATTTTCTCTACAGAATCTGGATTAGAAATATTATTATATTCATGACAACTTTCTAAGCCGTTACCATAGAGAGCTGTACCCATAGCTCCGTCAGCTACGAGTACATCTTTTTCTAATCTCTCTAATAAATTTCTCATATAAACCCTCCTATTTAGCGGAAAGTTCATTTCTTATTTCTTTAGTTACCTCAACTAAAACTTCTAATGCTTCAATTGTTTCTTTTTCTGCACGAGTTTTTAATCCACAATCAGGGTTAATCCAGAATTGTTCTTTAGATAATTTTTGAAGAGGACGTAAGATATTAGTACGGATTTCTTCTTTAGTTGGCACGCGAGGTGAGTGGATATCATAAACTCCAAGACCGATACCTAAAGGATAAATTGCTGTTTCGAATGCAGAGATTAATTCCCCGTGGCTTCTACTAGTTTCGATAGAAATAACATCAGCATCTAAAGCTCGGATAGAATCAATTATTTCGTCGAAATTAGAATAACACATATGTGTATGAATTTGTGTCTCATCTTTTACTGATGAAGTAGCTAAACGGAATGAGAATACTGCTTCTTCAAGATATTGTTCTTTCTTATTATCTCTTAGAGGTAATCCTTCACGAATAGCAGGTTCATCAACTTGGATAATTGAAATTCCAGCTTTTTCTAGAAGATCAATTTCATTTTTAAGAGCAATAGCTATTTGATTGAAAATTTCTGCTTTAGAAATATCAGTTCTTTCAAATGACCAGTTTAGTATCGTAACTGGTCCAGTCAACATACCTTTTACAGGACGATTAGTTAGACTTTGAGCATAGGCAGTTTCTTTAACAGTTACAGCTTCAACATGTTTAACATCTCCATAAATGATTGGTGGTTTTACTCCACGAGAACCATACGATTGAACCCAACCAAATTTTGTAGAAGCAAATCCTGCAAAACGTTGACCAAAGAACTCAACCATATCTGTACGTTCAAATTCACCATGAACCAATACATCGATATCAAGATCTTCTTGAATTTTTATCCAACGTGCAATTTCATCCTCAATGAATTTTTCATACTCTTCATTAGATAATTCACCTTTTTTCCATAATGCACGTTGAAGACGTACTTGTTTAGATTGAGGGAATGATCCAATAGTAGTTGTTGGTAATAATGGTAAATTGAATTTTTTATTTTGAACTTCACGACGAACTTTATAATCAGATAGGCGAGTCGAACGAACGTTGTCGATTGATTCTAATTCAAGGTTTCTAAAATCAGCTGATTGTAACTTATTAAAATCATTAACATGTTTTTCATAGGCTGCATCTTCTTTACCGTCTAATTTATTCGCTAGCAAGTTAAGTTCTACTAGTTTTTGATCAGCAAAGGCTAAACCATTTAGTAAAGTTTCTTCTAATTCTGTTTCATTTTTTGTTGTAACTGGAACATGCAGAAGTGAACAAGAAGGTTGGATTACTAATTCAGCAACATTTGATTTAAGCTCTTCTAATAATGCAGAACTATCTACGAAGTCATTACTCCAAACATTACGTCCATCAACAACCCCAGCAAAAACTTCTTTATCTTTGAATAACCCAGCTTTTATATTAGCTAAATTTTCTTCTCTACCGTGAACAAAATCTAATCCAAATGCAACAGGTAAATCTACAAGTTCTTTAGCTTCAACTAGAGCTTCAAAATAAGTTTGGAAGATAAATTTAGCATTTACTTCATTATTGAAATGATTATAAACTTTATGAGCTAGCTCTATGTAGTTTTTTCCTTCATCAGTAACGAAAATTGGTTCATCTACTTGAATATAAGTAGCCCCAGCATCAACTAATTCTTTGAATACTTGTGTATAAAGTGGAACTAATTTATCTACAGCTTTTTCAAGTTCGCCTTCGTCTAATCCACTTGATAAAGCAACATATGTAATAGGTCCAGTAATAACCGGCTTTGCTTTATCTCCTATGATTTCTTTTGCTTCTTTATATAAGTCAAGAAGGCGAGTATTATTTAATTTAGGGTTAATATCTTTCCATTCTGGCACGATATAGTGATAATTTGTATTAAACCATTTTTTCAATGCAGATGCAACATTATCTTTGTTACCACGAGCGATATCAAAGAACAAGTCTACATCGACTTCTCTTTCTTCAAAACGTTTTGGAATAATGTTGAATTGAACTGATAAATCTAAAATATGATCATATAATGAAAAATCACCAACTGGAATTAAATCTAAGCCAGCATCAAATTGTTTTTTGATAAATTCACGACGTAACTTTCCAGCTTCCTCAAATAGTTCATTTTGGCGAACATTGCGAGCCCAATATCCTTCTATCAATTTTTTCCATTCTCTTTTTTCCCCTAAACGTGGGTAACCTAAACTTGAAATTCTTGTCATTAATCTTTCCTCCTGAAATTTAAAATTTTTGTATATGTTATAGAATTATAAAAATAAAAACGCCCTTAAACAATAATCTAATATTGTCTAAGGACGTGCGTTTTATACGTGGTACCACCTTATTTTATGGAACAGTCTAAAATTATTTAACTCTTTCCACCTCATTAAAATTTTAACGCTGTTTTGTGCGTAATTATCTAACTATCGCTCGATAATTAAAACTCAAAGACCATATTCAAAAAAATTCATTAATCTCTTTTCAGCAACTGAGACTCTCTGGTGTAAATCCTTTTTTCTACTCATCTTTTCATAGTTATTATATTAATTTGTATAAAATATTTTTTATTCAGTCTTAAATACGACAAAAGGGTAGTAACACAAGGGACGAAATGACCGTGTTACCACCCAATTTTATAATCTTAAATAAACTTTAATTTTACCTCTACGATTGTTAACGGTAATCAACCGAAACTAACTCATTACTACTCATTAGTTTAGCTCTGTGACCATTTACAATATACTCAAATCCTTTTTTTCACCAACCAAAAGGTCTCTAACAATTAAGTAATATTGCTCTTCACTTCATCGCTTTTAAAACTGTTAAAGGAATAGTAACATAAGATTTTTTTTTTGTCAATACTTTTTGGTAAAAAATTAAAACTTTTTTCGGAATTGTCAGAAATCTAAGGAAGATCATATATATTAATATATTTTAAAGATAATATTTTAATAATAACTATTTAAGAAATATTTTAACTTTTACTAATAGTTAGTTAATATCCATAAGGTATACTGTATTCATCAAACAAAAAGTTTTGATAATAAAGTATTAATAAGAGGAGAAAAATACAAATGAAAAATAACTTTATTAAATCAGAAAATTTTACAAAATGGGCAATCAGAAAAGTTAGTGTTGGTGTGGTGTCAGCTGCAATTGCTAGCGGAATTTTTATAGTTGTTGGCAGTGGAGAAGCTCATGCGAGTGATTTACAAGATAAAGCTCCTGTAGTTCAAAATGTAGAAAATAAACAAGTAGATGATGCAACTGAATCTAAAGTAATTGAAAACAAAGTAAATACTGTAGGAAAAGAAACAAAACAAGTTGAGAAAAGTACAGTTGAAGCAAAAAATGTTGTAAGTGCTGAGAAACAATCTGAAGTAAAATCAGAAAAAGAAGTAAGTATTGAATCAAAAGAAACTGATGTGAATAATTTAATAAAACAGGCAAAAGATGTAGCAGAATCACAAACAACTCCAGTTGAAGTTAAAAAAGCAGTAATGGAGAATACAAAAGATACAATCGATGTACCAGCTAAATACTTAGATAAAGCAAACTTCCCAGGACCATTCACAGCAGGAGTAAACCAAGTAATTCCTTATGAATTCTTCGGTGGAGATGGAATGTTAACTCGCTTAATCTTAAAATCATCTGATAAAGCACCATGGTCAGATAACGGATCAGCGAAAAATCCAGCATTATTACCATTAGAAAAACTAGGAAAAGGATTATACTTCTATGAAGTAGACCTAGAAGGAACAAAAGGAAAATCGGATAAAGAATTACTAGATTTATTAAAAGCTAATGGAACACAAAGCTACAAAGCAACAATCAAAGTATACGGTGAAAAAGACGGAAAAGCGGATCTAACAAACGTAGTAGCGACAAAAGATGTAAATGTAAATCTAAATGGTCTTACAAGTGTTAATGAAGTTAAAAAAGCAGTAATGGAGAATACAAAAGATACAGTAGATGTACCAGCTAAATACTTAGATAAAGCAAACTTCCCAGGACCATTCACAGCAGGAGTAAACCAAGTAATTCCTTATGAATTCTTCGGTGGAAATGGAATGTTAACAAGATTAATCTTAAAATCATCAGATAAGGCACCATGGTCAGATAATGGATCAGCGAAAAATCCAGCATTATTACCATTAGAAAAACTAGGAAAAGGATTATACTTCTATGAAGTAGACCTAGAAGGAACAAAAGGAAAATCAGATAAAGAATTACTAGATTTATTAAAAGCTAATGGAACACAAAGCTACAAAGCAACAATCAAAGTATACGGTGAAAAAGACGGAAAAGCGGATCTAACAAACGTAGTAGCAACAAAAGAAGTGACTATAAATCTACATAAAGAAACTAAGCAAATGGATATGAAACCAGGTGAAGATATGATGCCAGAAAATATGACTATGGATTCTCATATGAATAAAGATATTACGCAAGATAATATGACTATGAATACTCATATGAGTAATGGAATGATGAAAAAAGGTATGCTACCAAAAACAAGTGCGGCACCTGAAGGAACAATGAGTTCAACAAATTCATCAAATACTGGAATACTAGGATTAATCATTGCAAGCTTCTTAGGTCTATTAGGATTCAGAAGAAAAAATAATTAATAAATAAAATAAACTTGTAGATTTTATCGAAATAGTGCTATACTTTTATTGTATAGTACTATTTTGATAAGAGGAGTTAAATATGGTTAATAAAATTTTATTAGTAGATGATGAAATAGAAATAACGGAGATAAATAAACGATATTTAGAGCAAGATGGATATGATGTTGATATCGCTAATGATGGTAAAGAAGCTTTAGAGAAATACAAGAAAAATAAATATTCTTTAATAATTACAGATATAATGATGCCAAATATGGATGGCTATGATTTAATCAGCGAAGTACAGTATTTAGATGAGGAACAACCATTTTTATTCATAACAGCGAAAACAACAGAGCCAGATAAAATCTACGCTTTAAGTTTGGGAGCAGATGATTATATAGTAAAACCATTTAGTCCAAGAGAATTAGTTTTAAGAGTTAAAAATATACTACGTAGAATTGAAAAAAATAGTAGTGAAAATATTTCAACTCTAGGTGATTTAGAAATTAACTATAGTAGTAGAATTGCTATGGTAAATGATAGACAATTAGAACTAACCGTGAAATCTTTTGAATTATTATGGCTACTGGCTAATAATCCGGATCGTGTTTTTTCTAAAACAGAATTGTATGAAAAAATTTGGCAAGATGAATATGTAGAAGATGCAAACACGCTAAATGTGCATATACACTCTTTAAGAAGAATTTTAACGAAATATTCGACAAAAAAAACACCAAGTGTAAAAACTGTATGGGGTCTAGGATACAAAATGGAAAAACAAGTTTAAAAATGGAAAGGAAATATAGTATGAAATTAAGAGATTATATTATTGTTGGATATATTTTATCATTTTTAATAACTATTATGGCTGTTTTTTGGGCTTCAAATTTAATGTTAATTGAAAAAAAAGATACATATTTTATAGTTGTGATTACAATAATTGCGGGGCTAATTGGAGCTACAATTAGTATTATATTATTAAAAGGTGTATTTAAGTCATTACGTGTTCTAAAGAGACAAACGATTAGTATAAGTGAGAAAAATTTTGATATTAGTAATACTGTAGAAGGTCCTACTGAGTTTAGAGAATTATCGTTATCATTCAATGAAATGGCAAAACATTTAAAAGAAAGTTTTGAATCATTGGAAGAAAGTGAAAAAGAAAAATCCCTTATGATAGCCCAATTATCACATGATATTAAAACTCCTATAACTTCAATTCAATCAACGGCAGAAGGAATGTTAGACGGAATAATAAAAGGAGAAGAATATAAATATTATCTAGAAACAATTTGTCGTCAAACAACAAGATTGAATAAACTTGTTGAAGAATTAAATTATTTAACTTTAAGTGTAAAAGATACTAGTGAAGATGATAAAAATAAAACAATATTTTTAGACAAATTATTGATTGACTGTATGTCAGAGTTTAAGTTGCGAGCAGAAAAGGAAAATAGAGATATTTTTATTAAAGTTATTCCTGAGAATGCTAAAATAGTAAGTAATTACAATAAAATACAAAGAATTATCGTGAATTTGATAGGTAATGCATTTAAATATTCACCAAGTGGTACAAAAATAGAAATAGTTGCTGAAATACAAAATCAAGAATTATCTATTTCTATAATTGATGAAGGTTGTGGTATAAAAGAAGAAGAGATTGATAATATTTTTAAAAGATTATATCGTGTTGAAGCATCAAGAAATATGAAAACTGGTGGTTATGGATTAGGTTTGGCAATAGCGAAACAGTTAGCCTTACAAATAAATGGAGACATATTAGTAGAAAGTGAGTATGGAAAGGGTAGTAAATTTACTTTGAAAATTAATTGTTAATATACCGAGTATATAATAATGTATTTTAATTGATTTGATTTTTTGGAAATAACAAGAGAAATTAGATTTTCAGGATTTTCAAAGTTTTGACAAAATAAATTATTCAAGGTATAATTAAAAAAAATTTACTGAGGAAAATAAATATGGCAAATTCAAAGTATATTACACGTCTTAAGCGCTCAGAAGGGCAACTAAGAGGGATTCAAAAAATGATAGAAGAAGAGAGAGAGTGTATTGATATAATAACTCAATTAAGTGCAGTTCGTTCAAGCGTTGATCGTGTTATTGAGTTGCTAATAACAGAGAATCTTATGGAATGTATTAATAATCCTTTAGAAAATCCCTTTGAACAGAAAGAAAAAATAGAAAAAGCTATAAAATATATAGTAAAGAGTAAATAGTTTAAAGAAATAATAAAAAGCCTTGTTCCTAACTAATCTTAGGAACAAGTTTTTTTTGATGATGTATTAATTTTGTATTACAGAGAATTTCAATATAGTAAAATTTGGTTGTTTTTATTGTTTAATATTTTATTTTTTTTCTCCAGGCCAATTACTCATACCACCTTCGATATTTATTATATCGAATCCTTGAGCCTCTAGAAAATCATATGCCCTAGCTGAACGTCCACCTGCTTGACATATTACATAGTATTTTTGATTTTTATCTAATTTAGTGAATTCTATACCAAGACTACTTAAAGGAAAATTTTGAGCAGAAGGTATATAACCAGCTGCATATTCGTGATTTTCTCTTACATCAAGAATCGTAAGTTCCTCATTATTATACTTTTCATAAAAATCTTTCATTGAAATATTATTTTTCATAGTTGATTCCTTTCAATATTACTAAATTTAACTACTGTATTAGTCTGATAAATTGTTGTGTTTTTAACAGAGTTAAATTATTTATAGTCTGATTTTAAACTACTTTACCTCGCCATGCATGCATTCCACCTTGAACATTAATAACATCGAAACCTCTTTTTTTAAGTTTCTTTGCGGCAAGTTTACTTCTTGCTCCAGAGTGACAAATTACATATATTTTTTTGTCAGCTATTGGAGTGAAGTTGCTGATTTCATTTAGTGGAATATTTTTTGCGTTTTTTATATGGCCTCTTCTAAATTCACCAGGTGTTCTTACGTCAATTAATTGAATATTTTCCTTTAATTTATTTTCTAATTCAGTAGTAGAAATACTGTCAATTTTTGTGAATAAAAAAAACATTTTGTTTTCCTCCTATATACCCCTATAGGGTATATTAAAACATTAATTGAAATCTTTGTCAAGGATGATGATTTATTATAAAGTAATAAGATAATAATAGTCCTACAAAAAATTTTTAGAGAAAGTAAGAAGAGAATTAATTATACTTTGAAAAGATTTTGAAAAATATCATAAAAAAGATATAAATATAATTCTTTTATGTTTTATGGATAATTAGTTTTTTAAAAAATAAAACTTACCTCAGAGTTTTGATAATAATCTAAGTTGAGGTCAGCTTTTTTATATTTTATTCTTCTTCAGTCTCACGAGGGAAAATCATTGATTCACTAAAGTTCAAGTTGCGAAGAGCTGTGTAAGAATCTTCTAGAGAAATATAGTTTAATTTTCTCATAGTTAATACTCTATATTTTAAAAGTAGTGATGCTGCAGTAACTATAGACAGTACTCAACAAATTCTGAAGGAAGTTAATAATGAATATTGTAAAACATTAATTTTAATAGTTTTAGAAGAGGTGCTATTTGTTATTTTTTAGAGGTTAAGTAAGGGTTTCAGTACATGTCAATAGATGTCAAAATATTGATTTTAATTGATTTTTGATTTTTTGAAACTCATTACATCGCACTACAAATTAATAAAAACTTTACCTTTTTTAGATAAATATATCAGTTGGATATTGAAGTTAAGTCCTGCTATCATTTCGATGGCAGGACTTTTTAATATTTGGTACACTAACTCTTATCTATATTTTGGTGAAGTTGAAGTTGACATCTACAAAGTTCAATGTTATAATATATTCAAAAATATATTTGAATGAGGTGTTTTATGATTCAAAATGTTGTTACTTCAATAATCCTGTATTCTGGGACAGCCGTAGACTTACTTATTATCCTAATGTTATTTTTTGCCAAAAGAAAAAGCAGAAAAGACATCATTAACATCTATTTAGGACAATTTCTAGGCTCTGTTAGTCTAATATTGCTAAGTTTACTTTTTGCGTTTGTCTTACATTATATTCCTAGTAAAGAGATTTTAGGTTTGCTCGGTTTGATTCCAATTTTCTTAGGTCTCAAAGTTTTGCTTTTAGGAGATTCTGATGGAGAAGCTATTGCCAAAGAAGGGTTGCGCAAAGATAATAAAAACCTGATTTTTCTAGTCGCTATGATTACTTTTGCAAGTTGCGGTGCCGACAATATTGGTATCTTTGTCCCATATTTTATTACATTAAATTTAGTGGATTTGATAGTGGCTTTACTTACATTTCTAGTCATGATTTATCTCTTGGTTTTTTCTGCCCAAAAATTGGCACAAGTCCCATCTGTTGAAGAAACTTTGGAAAAATATAGCAGATGGTTTATTGCCGTTGTTTATTTAGGATTGGGGATATATATCCTGATTGAAAATAACAGTTTTGACATGCTATGGACTATGTTAGGCTAGGAGAAAATATTATGAAAAAAGATAGTATCTGCCAAGTGAATATTATAAATCAACAAAATGTTACAACCGCAATGAATTACCTTGAAAAGGAAAAAGTCCAAAAATCACTTCGCATTTTAACAAAGTTTACCGATAATAAACAGATAAATATCATCTTTTACCTCCTTGCTGTTGAAGAACTCTGTGTCTGTGATATAGCCTGTTTACTAGATCTCAGTATGGCATCTGCATCCCACCATCTTCGTAAACTAGCCAATGGAAACATCTTGGACACTAGAAGAGAGGGGAAAATTATATATTATTTTATAAAAGATGAGGAAATCAGAGATTTTTTTAATCAACTAGGATAACAACTATTTTTACTACTTTACTATGATTATATATACGACTTATCTATGAAATTTTTTGATGAAATTTACTCACAAGAAATACCTACTCGTATCATGTTGATACTGTCAATAAGTATGTGTAAACGCTCAAATAGAGTTACGGAGTATTAATCAAATAAGCTTTCGAGTGTGTCATAACGTTGGCCAAACCCTTTATGGATTCGTTGACTTTGCTTGAAATTATAATCTTCAAACAAAGTAACTAAGTAACGTTCCAGAGACTCCTCGTTAGGAAAAACCTTCTTTTTCGTTTGACGTTTGATTTCTTTATTAAGAGACTCAATGAGGTTTGTCGAATAAATGCTGTGCCAAATCTGGTAGTGAAACTGATAATATGCACTATTATAACCTATTTGTACATTTTTATTTTATCAAAACTGTACATTCTTATTTTATCATTTTCAATTAGTAAGTCTAGGATCACCAGATTATGGTTTCCATTTGTTCCGACACACTCATGATTCAATGTTGCTTAATGTAGGTACAAATTGGAAAGAACTCCAAGTCAGAATGGGGCATAAGTCAATGTTAACTACTACGGATACTTGCGCAGAGTTAGCACCTCAAAGAAAGCTAGAAGTAGTCAGCATTTATTTAGATTAGATTGCTGAATTAACTTATTAACTACTCTAGCTTTCGCTCTACCTTTTGAAGGATAAATTCTCATAAACGTTGATATAACAGTATTTAAAGATTGCTGAAATAACATTAACAACCTTTACAGATATAAAATCATCGCCATATCTAAATATTAATACTTAGACATAGCGATTGATTTAATTTTTTCATATATTGTTAGTAAAGTTACCAACTAATTACTTTTCCATCTTCTATTTTGATATCAGCATCATAAAGTTTGTTTAGAAGCTCTTCATCAAAGAAGTTCTCAGCTTTATCATTCTTTATAACTTTTCCATCAAGAAGAGCAATAATATTATCACTGTATGCCAATGCTTGATTTATATCATGTAGTACCATGATAATAGTAATTCCTAAAGATTTATTAAGATCTCTAACAAGTTGCATTATAGATTTTTGATATTTTATATCAAGGAAGGTCGTAGGTTCGTCTAATATAATAATATCAGTGCTTTGTGCTAACGCCATTGCGATGTAAACACGTTGAAGTTGACCACCAGACAATTCATCTACACGTTTATCTCTATAGGTTTTTAAATTAGTTTTTTCAAGAGCAAATTCAATTTTTTCAACATCACTAGCGTTAGGTTTATAAAAGAAAATATTTTGATAAGGAAGACGAGCGAAACTAACCATATCATAAACAGTAATTTCTCTTGGAGTTTCATTCTTTTGATAAACAATCGCAAGAATACTCGCAAGTTCTTTTAATGAATATGAATTTAATTCTTTACCTTCGATTTTCACGCTTCCAGAATTATAGTTTAAATTTTTTGCTAATATTTTTATAAGTGTACTCTTACCACATCCATTTTTACCAAGTAGGGTAGTAATTTTACCTTTTTCAATATCTACATTGAGTTTTTCGAAAAGAGTATTTTTATTATTATACTTAAATGTAAGGTTATTAATTTCTATTATGTTTTCCATTAACTTACTCCTTTCTTAACTAAAATAATAAATGCAGGTCCACCGATAATCATCATTATTAAATCAGCAGGTATTTCGATTGGCGCGAAAATAACACGACCGATTGTATCAAATAATAGTAGAATAAACGCTCCAAGTAAAGCACTAAATGGAATAGTATAGATATGATTTCTACCAATTATAATTTTAGCAATATGAGGTGTAATAAGAGCTAAAAAGACCATAACACCAGCAACAGCTGTAGATACAGAAGCAAGAGCTACCGCAATAAATGAGATTAGCAGGCGAATCATATTAATATTGATTCCTAGTGAACTAATAATATTATCATCTAAAGCGAAGATATTACATAGTTTTGCTAAGAAGAAACTGATAATTAGTAAAATAGGAATCCAACTTAATAATAATGAAACATCATCCCAGTTTTTAGTTCCTAAACCGACAGTTTTAAATGCTGATGAAGTAGTAGAGTTCGTTTGGTTCATGTATTGCATAGAATTTAATATTCCTGTGAAGAAATAGCTAATAGCAATACCTATTAAAATTATTTTAACATTGTTTTTTGTTCTACCAGCTAAGTAATAAATAATTAAGAAACCAATGACACCACCGATGATAGAAAACACTGATTTAAACAGCAAAAATTGAGGGAATAATCCTAATCCTAAGTATAAAAATAGGCTAGCTCCACTAGAAACGCCTATAATACTCGGATCAACAAGTGGGTTCTTCAATACAGTTTGTAGTAATAAACCACTTACACCAAGAGCAGCACCGACTAATATAGTTATAATAATTCTTGGGAAACGAACGTCGATAATTGCATTAACATTGGCGTATTCTCCAGTAAAGATACCAACAGCTAATTGTCCAACGCTAGCTTTTATACTACCACTATTCGCTGCAAAAAATACTGTACTTAATAAAAGTAGAATAAGAACAGAAAAAGTGATTGTTTTTTTGTTGTTAAACATCAAGAACCTCCTTATATAGTTATATGTTTAGTATAACATATGTAGTTTATAATTTAAATTATGTAAAAAACCAGAGGTAGCAATGTGCTACTTCTGGTTTTAAGTATTAGTTACTATAGAAAATACTGTATAGACTTTCTAATCCTTTTTGGTAATCGTATGTAGCTGTCATACCAAACATTGAGCTATCTAAGTCGATAACTTTATTATTTTTTACCGCATCAAAGTGTGACCAACTCTTATTGTTTTCAAATTCTTTCTTAAACATTTCAGTTACTGTCTCAGGCATAGCATGAGCAGTTCGTAATATAAAGTCTGGTTTATCGTTTAAAGCTGTTTCTAAGTTTAGGTTTTTAAACTCTTCATTACCTTTAATGATATTTTCACCACCAGCTAATTTTACTAGGTTACCCACATAAGATTTTTCAGTGGCAGCCATGTAACTTCCAGGTAATCCCATAAGAACTAAAACTTTTGGTTTCTTTTTATTTGCAATTTTTTCATTGAACTTAGTGAAAAATTCATCATGTTCTTTTTTTAATTTATTGAATTTTTCAACTTTACCAAATTCTTTTGCAAGATCTTCTGTAATAGCGTATAATCCGTTAACACTACGAATATCTACAAATTTATAAGGGATTTTATTTTTCTCGAATCCTTCTTTTATCCAGTCTTGCAAACTATCTGGAGCATATACAATAGAAGGATTAATTGACTTGATAACTTCCATATTTGGATTCATAGGAAGTCCGATTTGAACAGTGTTGTCATATCTTTTAGGCATACGACCTAATTTCGTAGTAGGCACCCCTGCTAATTTAATATCAAGCACATTTGCGACTTGAGCTAAAGCTACAGAGTCCATTATGACACGTTTACCATTTTCCTCTTCAGATTTTTTATCTTTATTTACACCTGTTAAATCTATCGTTTCATTAAAAGCTTTATCAGCTAGATTAGGATCAGTTCCAGTAGTGTTACCAGCTTTATTTTGTGATGAACAAGCAGTAAGAACTAGAATACTGGCTAATAGTAGTGTAAATAGTAGGGATAGTTTTCTTTTCATGAATTATCTCCTAATTATTTTTTCTTTTTTTAAGAGCAAAGAAAGCTCCGGCAGCTATTACAAGAACTCCGATACCTCCGCCAACATAGTAAGGTACGTAGTTTGTTTCTTTAATAACTTCCATATCTAAGCCATCATTTCCATTTTTAATAGTATCAGTATTAACTTCTACGAAATATCGAACTGGTCGATTCATAGGTTCTATATACATTTGTACCATAGCTAAGAAGTTTTCATTTGGCACTTCAAAACGATAATCAACATAGCTATCTTTATATTGTTCAATATGAACTTTAGTTTCAGTAGCAGTAACTTGTTTGAATTCTCCATCTTTTTGAAGAACTTTAATGAAAGGACCTTGTTCTTTACTACGTTGAACCCAATTCATTAGGTGAACACGTACAGTTGCGTATAATTTTCCATCTTTTGTACGTTGAAGCATAGCTTTAGACCAACGCTTTTCACCATTAGATTTTTGATTTTTAAGAGCTTCGTTTAAGTCACCACCTGCATTAATAGGAGAGATGACACCTTGAACCATACCTTCACCTATAGCAGTGTTTTTAGTCCCACCATCAGCAGTAACACCAGTAATAGGGTTTAGATATGAACCTGTAATGTCAAGGTTATAAAGACCAGGATTTTTTGTTTTTTGATCAGCTTTGAAATAGTCTTCTAATTTTTTAGCAACAAATCCTTCAGGTGCCTTATTCTCATCTTTTTTGTCTTTATTTTTTTCTTCTTTTTTCTTATCGTTTTCTTTTTTATCTTTATCTTTAGAATTATCCTCAGAACCTGATACTAAAGAAGCAGCTGACCAGTTAAATTTAATAATAGCATTTTGAGATGCATCACCACCCATAATTTGGTTCATGGCATCAACCGCAATTCTAACACCAACTTTATCAGGTTTAGCTTCTCCAAAGTTAAAGCTAAGAGTTCTTGGGTATGTACTAGTCCCTCCATTTAAATTAGTGTCATTATAAGAACTTGTTACTGAAGCAGCAGTTAGGCTTCCAGAAAAAAGTGGAGATGAATAAATACTTAGTGATAATAAGTGACCATGCATATTACTAAAATCCATCGGTGTGAATTGAACAGAAATAGTAGAGGTGTTATTATCATGAACGTTTACAGTAGCATGTGTAGCTAGTGCATTGTTCCCCATAGAAAGACGACCACTATTTTCAGCGTGCCATAGTTCCACAGGAACGCTATATACTCTGTCAGCAGCATGTACATTTTTAACGAAAGGAACATTACTAGATGTAACTATAAACGTTAATGTAGCAATAACTATCGTTAACAGTTTTAAAATTCGTTTCATTGTATAAACTCACTTTCTTTTGTATTATTTAATTTTTAATAAGAAAGACGGGAAGTTTTCCCGCCTTTTGGAGTAGATAATAGTATGCTTATTAGCGGGGTATTATCTTACTATTTTTCATTTTGTTTTCTTCTATAAACAATGAAGGCACTAATTAGAGTAAGAGCTCCTGCAAGAATTGATGATGATGTTTCTAATCCAGTATTAGATAGTCGTCCATTGTTTAGACGTCCACCTTTTGGAGTTAAAGGTCCAGCGCCATTACCAGCGGCACTTGGTCCAGGGTTACCATCTGTAACAAAAGCTTTTCCTTGTCTTTCTGTGGCGTTAGACCAGTTTAGTCTAAGAATTGCATCTTTTTTACCAGCACCCGGCATAATGCTTTCCATTGTTGGTACGAATACTGATACAGGAATATTAGTTAATTTCTCATTTGATGTGAAGTGGGTTTGAACTTGATTCATAGCGCCACCTGTGCTGGTAACAGGATATTCAGTTCCGTTAACCCAGAAGCGTTTAATACCGTCAGTTAGTGTTCCAATTTTAATATCGTGGAAACGCACGATGTAGTGATATGTGTCGCCATCTTTATAAACTGTAATACCATCTAATGCTGCATTCCCCATAGATGCACGACCTGCTTCATATGCATTTAGTAGTGAAGCAGTTACGTTATCGTAGAAAGTAACTGTACGTTCTTCACCTTGTTCTTGAGTAGCTGCAGGAGTTGTTTTTGGAGCAGGAGTAGTTACTACAGGTTTAGTTGTAGTAGAAGCGCTATTTGTAGGTTTAGTACCTTGATCTGCAGGTTTGTCAGAAGGTTGAGTATTTTTAGGTGTTTCTGCAGGCTTAGCTGGAGTTGGTTGACTATTCGTTACCGTATTTAATGCATTGCTTAAATCAAATTTTAGAATCATTCTTTGAGTTCCAAATCTTTCATCAATAGAAGCCATAACAGGAACAAACACTTCAGTATATGTTTCTAGTTTATTATTTGAATCGATTTTATTTTTATCTACATTATAGTTAACTGTTTTTGGATAAACAGTACGACCAGGGAATTCTTTTTTGTAGACATCTACGAAATTGTCAGTTTCACTGGCACTATAATTCTCAACTATAGTTGAATCTTTAAACTCGCTATCTTGAATTTCTTTACGATTTTTATGAGTTTTATCACCGTTATAGTATTTTAAATTTCCTAAGTAACCAGTAAGTCCACCAAATGTGATAGATTTGAATGAAACATTTACAGAGTATTGACCATTTTTCACGATTAATTTTGTTTTATCAATGTCGATTGCAGCAGCAGCCATAGAAGGTTTACCTTCTTCGTAGAATTTAAGAGCCTCAGCAGTGATATTATATTCTCCATCAGGAAGATTTTTTACATCTTTTGATGCAACAACATTATTTTCTATAGCAAATGTAGTATTGCCTTGTATAAAGTTTTCTACCACAGCAAAAGTAGAGATGATAGTTGCTGCGGACAGAACTTTTAATAATTTATTTGCTTTCATCTTATCTTGAATTCTCCTTATATTTCTTTATACATGACTTTATACAAAGGGATAAATTATCCCTTTGTATAAGAGTTTGTTTTATATTATTTGTTATTTTTTCTACGTAATACTAAAGCAGATAGTAGTGCTAATACACCTAATCCAGCAGTTGCTGTTGCATTTAGTCCAGTTTTAGCTAATTGTTTAAGTCCTTTAGTTACAGTTTGAGAAGTATTTTGAGAAACAGTTTTTTCTACTTCACCGAAGATATTTTGTGGAGTTGCTTCAGCTTCTTCTTTTACGTTTTGTTCTTTAGTTTCAGATTTTGTTTCTTTGTTTGTAACTTTATTATCTGGAGTATCAGGTTTTACAGGTACTGAAGTATCTTGATTAGATGCAACAGTTTTTACAATTGCATATAAACTGAAGTGGCTAGTGAAGAATGTAAGTTTTCCATCTTTATAAACACTAGGAACTTTTTCTAATTTGTCTCCATTTACGTAGTAAACTTCTAGTTTTTCACCTTCATTAGCTACCACAGCAACAGTAACTGTACGAGTTTCACCTTGTTTGTTAATTACAGCTCCATTATCATCAGTGAAGCGAAGATCGATTGTTTTAACAACGTTTAGATTTTCATCAGCTTTCTTAACTAGTTCTTCAACTTTTGCAACAGTTTTTTCATTAGCTTTTTCTACTACGAATTTAGTTGCTTTTACAGCAGTGTTATCGAATGAAACTTTAATTTCTTCAGTTGAACCATTTTCTACAACTTTGGCTACTAATGTATCTTTTAGAGATGCAGTTTTTACAATTGCTTCTAATTGTTTAGCTTCTTCTTTACTTAAAGACTTATCATTAGCAATGTCTTTTACTGCTTCATTTTTAACTTTTTCTAATTTTTCAATTTCTTTGACTTTATTTTCAAGTTTAACTGCTTTTTCAGTTTCAGTTTTTAATTCAGTTACTTTAGCTGTAAGTTCTCTTTCAGCTGCAGTTTTTTCTGTAGTTAATTTTTCTTTTTCAGATTCAGAAGTAGCTTTACTAATTGCTTCTTCTTTTTCTTTAACTAGTTTTTCTAATTGAGCTTTAGCAGCTTCTAATTTAGTTACTGTTTCTTTAGTAGTTTCAGCATCTTTTTTAGCTTGTTCTTCAATTTTTTTGTTTTCAGCTTGGATTTTTTCAACAGCTTCTTTTAGAGCTTTTTCTTTTTCAAGTCTTTCTTTTTCGGCTTTAGCGGCAGCTTCTTTTTCTAATCTTTCTTTTTCAAGACGATCAGCTTCAGCTTTTTGAGCTTTTTCTTTTTCAAGTCTTTCTTTTTCAGCTTGAGCTTTAGCAGCAGCTTCTTTTTCTAATCTTTCTTTTTCAAGACGATCAGCTTCAGCTTTTTGAGCTTTTTCTTTTTCAAGTCTTTCTTTTTCAGCTTGAACTCTAGCAGCTTCTTCTTTCTCTAATCTTTCTTTTTCAGCTTGGGCTTTAGCAGCTTCTTTTTCTAATCTTTCTTTTTCAGCTTGAGCTTTTGTAGTTTCATCTTTGTGTAATGATGTTACTTGATCAGCTGTTAGTGGAGTAGCATTACCCCAATTGAATTTAAGTGTTGCTGCAACATTTGAATGACCTCTTAATGGTTTGCCGTCTACTGATACTGAGAATGTAATAGTTTTTTCAGTTAATTTTTCAGGACTTGTGAAGTGGAATACTTTTTCATGGCTTTCACCACCAAGATCAGTTCTTTCAGCTGCAGTACCATCAACAGTTAAAGTATCTACAGTTCCTACAAGAGACCCGATATTTAAGTCTTTAAATGTTAGATAGTAGTTGTAAGTATCATTTACTTTTTCAACACGAGTTTTTTCATGTACTAATGCATCATTTGCCATTGAAGTTCTATTAGATTCATGGGCATTATTAATTATAGCTGGAACTAAGTTATTTGCAGCTTCTTCTTTTACTTTTTCTGCAGTAGGGAAGTCTAAAGAAATAGTGTTTTCTGCATTTCTTTCTTCGAATCTAGGGTTAGCTCCACCTCTAGTTTGAACACTGATTACAGTATCTACTTGAATTTTATCAAGAAGAGAATCAGTTAAGATTTTACCTTCTTTAAGTTTAGTTGCAGCATCAACTTCAGTAAAGTTAACTTCAGTTCCTTTATAAGTAAGTTTAGAAACTGTAAATGGTTTATTACGTAGTAAGTAAGTAGAAGATTTTCCTTCTTTTACTTGAATTGTGTATTGATATTTATCTCCAACTTTTTCAACTTTTACATCTTTAACAAACGCATCTTCGTAGATTGAACTTGAATCAGTTGTTCTACCATTTAATTCTCCTTTAACAGTAGCTGGGAATGTAGTAGGAACTTTATCAGCAACTACTTCACGATCAGGTACTGAAGGTTTAGCAGGTGTAACTTCTTTAGGTTTTTCAACTTTAGGGAAGTCTAAAGCTATTGTACTTTCAGCAGTTCTGTCTTCGAATCTAGGTTTAGCACCGCCTTTTGTTTGAACATTGAATACAGCATCTACTTGGATTTTGTCTAGAAGAGAATCAGTTAAGATTTTCCCTTCTTTTAGCTTAGTAGCAGCATCAACTTCAGTAAAGTTAATTTCAGTTCCTTTATAAGTAAGTTTAGAAACTGTGAATGGCTTATTACGTAATAAGAAGTTAGTAGATTTCCCTTCTTTAACTTGTATAGTATATTGATATTTATCTCCAACTTTTTCAACTTTTACATCTTTAACAAATGCATTTTCATAGATTGAAGCAGTACCAGTTGTTCTACCATTTAATTCAGCTTTAACTGTAGTAGGGAAAGTGTTAGGAACTTTATCAGCATCAACATTGTGATCAGCAGCTGTTGGTGTAGCTGGTTTTGGTTCTTCTTTTGGCGTAGTTGGTGCAGGATTAACTGGTTTAGGTTTAGCAGGTGCAACTACATCTTCTAATTTTACAGGTCTTTCCTTATAGGCGGTAGCTGTTTCATAGTATAGTTTTAATGTAACAAAGTGTGACATTAAAGCACCGTTAGGATATGGAGCAGTACCATCTAATTGAATTTTTTCTAATAGTTTATCGGTAGTGATTGATCCTTCTTTTACTGAAGTATTACCGTTTGATGCCAAAGTAGTTAATGGAATATCTTTACCTTGATATGCAACTTTGTGTAATTCGAATGGATAGAATTCTCCACCTACATCAGCAAGACCTTTTTTGAATCTTAGAGTATATTTGTATTTATCTCCAACTTTTTCAACTTTAACATAGCTATCTAATGCAGAACCGTATAATGACTCTTCATCGTTGTTGTTAGCATTTCTTAAATGTCCTTGAACGTGGATAGGGAAGTCTTTTTTAATAGTTCCTTTGTATTCAACGTCTTTGTTAGGATTTTCGTAAGTTGCAGCTTCATAGTTATTAGCTGTTACTTTTTTTCTAGCTAAAGATGATAAATCAAATTTTAAAGTCATTTTTTGAGTTCCGAAAGCTGGATTAATTGAAGCCATAACAGGAACAAACACTTCAGTATATGTTTCTAGTTTATTATTTGAATCGATTTTATTTTTATCTACATTATAGTTAACTGTTTTTGGATAAACAGTACGACCAGGAAATTCTTTTTTGTAGACATCTACGAAATTGTCAGTTTCACTGGCACTATAATTCTCAACTATAGTTGAATCTTTAAACTCGCTATCTTGAATTTCTTTACGATTTTCATGAGTTTTATCACCGTCATAGTATTTTAAATTTCCTAAGTAACCAGTAAGTCCACCAAATGTGATAGATTTGAATGAAACATTTACAGAGTATTGACCATTTTTTACAATTAATTTTGTTTTATCAATGTCGATTGCAGCTGCAGCCATAGAAGGGCGACCTTCTTCATAGAATTTTAAGGCTTCAGCAGTAATATTATATTCTCCATCTTTTAAAGCTTTAACATCTTGTGCTACAGTAGCAGGTTCTTCAGCGTTATGAGCTGGAGTAGTGCTTGTAGTAGTTGTTGCCGGCGTTGTAACTGTTGGAGCAGTTGCTGCAGCCGAATTGCTTGCAACAACAGGTGTTTCTGCTGCAAAAGTAAAGTTATCTTGATCATATGCTTCGATTGCCGCAATTGCTGAGAATATTGCAGTCGCAGACAAAACTTTTAATAATGTTGTATTTTTCATTTAAGTAAGGTTCTCCTTTATTATAAATAGATTGATTATTTTTTTAATCTACAACATTATTATATTACAAAAGATTAAAAAAATAAAGATAAAAATGATAATTAGTCTCATATAATGGCTAAAATAGGCAAAATTTACTACAAAATTTCACAGTTAGTTCACAATTTAGACACAATATTAGTGTTTTTTATTTTATAAAATATAAAAATATTATTATTAAAACTTTTTTTGTATTAAACCAATATCATTTATACTAAAGTTGTAAACCCTTAAACTAATTTGTTGACATTTATTTTTTTCTGTGCTACGATTTAAAAATAAATAGAATAAAATCACTGGGGGAGCCTGTAGGCTGAGATAACACAGTTAGACCCTTTGACCTGATCTAGATAATGCTAGCGGAGGAAATGTGAATGGATATAATTAGGATTATTCTAGAAAGAATAATCTCGTATTTGTAATATATTTTTCATAGTTCTCTTACGTTAGTAAGGGGCTTTTTTATGTATCTAAAGTGATATTATTTTATACAAAAATTAAATATACTGAGGGGGATACACCTATGAAACTTATTACTGAAATTATGGAAGAGAAGGCATTGCCGATTGTTGATAAAATATATAATGATGGTTTTATTCAAGGCTTAGTTCATGCTAATTTATCTAAGGAAGCAGTTGTGCATTACCTAAAAGCTGATGCTCTTTATTTGGATAACTTTAGTGATATTTATGCAATGCTTTTGGCAAAAAGTAATGATAAAGTTGAAAAAAACTTTTTCCTAGGTCAAATTAATTTTGTATTAAATGAAGAAATCGCAGCTCATAAAAATTTAGCTGATTATGTAGGAGAAGATTACCATGAAATTATAAAAGGAGGAGAATGGTATCCGTCTGCAGATCATTACATTAAGCATATGTACTATAATGCATTTGCATTCGGTATGGCAGAAACATTAAGTGCAATGGCACCGTGTCCTTGGATTTATAAGATGGTAGCTAGAAAAATTCTTGCAAATCATAACTTAGCTGAAGATCATCCTTTAAAATTCTGGGTAGAGTTTTATGCTGATGGTCTAGTAGATGAAGTATTAACAGAGTATTATAAAATTATTAATCGTGAAGCTGAATTTATGAGTGAAGAAGGGAAAGCCCGTCTTGTTAAAAATTTCCTAGAAAGTTGCGAACATGAACGTCGCTTCTTCAACATGGCTTATACACAAGAGCGTTGGGATTTAGAGGTGTAGATTATGACAAAACTAAATATTGCTTTAACTATCGCTGGGACTGATCCAACGGGTGGAGCTGGTATTATGGCTGATTTAAAAAGTTTTCAAGCTCGTGAAGTTTACGGTATGGCTGTAGTTACTAGTGTAGTTGCTCAAAACACTTTAGGTGTTCAAATGATAAGAAACTTAGAATTAGATGTATTAGAAGCACAATTAAAAAGTGTATTTGATGATATAATGCCTAATAGTATAAAAACTGGAATGATAGCAAATACTGATATGATGAAATTAATTAAGAGATATTTACCTAAAGATGTTCCTTATGTTGTTGATCCAGTAATGGTTGCGACAAGTGGAGATAAATTGATAGATGATGTCGCTAGAAAACATCTAAAAGAAGAGATACTACCACTTGCTACTATTATTACACCGAATGTACCAGAAGCAGAAGAAATAGTTGATTTTAAAATAGTAACTGAAGACGATGTAAATCGAGCAGGGAAGTTTATTATCGATGAAGTTGGATGTAAGTCTGTAGTTATAAAAGGTGGACATCTAACAGGTGAAGCGAAAGATTATTTGTTCTTGAATGATGGTACTAAGAAAGTATGGACTAGTGAAAGATTTAAAACTAATCATACACATGGAACAGGATGTACATTCTCAGCTGTTATTACCGCTGAATTAGCAAAGGGAAAAAGTATAGTTGAAGCTGTAGATATTGGGAAAAAATTTATTACTGCAGCGATTAAAAATACACCGGGAATAGGTCATGGTAATGGACCTGTAAATCATATTGTGTTTAAAGGAGATTTATAAATATGACCAGTTTAAAATTATTAAAAGAAAAAGCACCATTAGTGATTTGTATAACTAATGATGTAGTGAAAAATTTCACAGCAAATGGATTAGTAGCATTAGGTGCTTCACCAGCTATGAGTGAATATAAAAAAGATTTGGTAGATTTACTAAGATATGCAGGTGGACTTTTAATAAACATAGGGACGTTGACAGATGAAAATTGGAAGTTATATCAAGATGCATTAAAAATTGCAGAAGAGTATAATGTACCAGCTGTATTAGATCCAGTTGCTTGTGGAGCTGGAGAATATAGAAAAAAAGTAGCTCAAGATTTAATTACTAATTATAAATTATCAGCTATAAGAGGAAATGCAGGAGAGATTGCATCTTTAGTTGGCATAAATGTAGCCTCTAAGGGAGTAGACAGTGCTGGAGTCGATAATATTGATGAAATTGCGTTAGCAGCAAATGAGAAATTTAATATTCCTATAATAGTGACTGGAGAAGTTGATGCTATTGCTGTTAACGGTGAGGTAGTGACTATCCATAACGGAACTGCAATGATGCCGAAAGTTATTGGAACAGGGTGCTTATTAGGAGCAGTTCTAGCAAGTTTCATAGGATTAGAAAAAGGACAAGAATTAAAATCTTTAGAAACAGCAATGTTAGCATATAATATTGCCGGGGAAATGGCAGAAAAGCGTCCTAATGGACATCTACCAGGAACGTTTAAAGTTGAATTTATTAATGCGTTATATGAAGTTACTGATAAAGATATAGAAACATTTAAAAAGGTGAAATAAGATGTTTAATAAAGAACTATTAAAATTATATTTTATTTGTGGAACGACTACTTGCTTAGGTAAGGATTTATATACAGTTGTTGAAGATGCTTTAAAAGGTGGTATAACTTTATTTCAATTTCGAGAAAAAGGTAAAGGTGCTTTAGAAGGTAAAGAAAAAGTAGAACTAGCAGTAAAAATTCAGGATTTATGTAAAAAATACAATGTACCGTTTATCGTAAATGATGATATAGAGTTAGCATTAGAAATAGATGCTGATGGGGTTCACGTTGGTCAGGGAGATGGAAATATTGAAAAAATTAGAAAGTTACTTCCGGATAAAATAATAGGTTTATCAGTTGGAAATGAAGAGGAGCTAAGAGAATCTAAAATAGAATTTGTAGATTATATAGGAGTTGGGCCTGTTCATAGTACTATCTCAAAAAATGATGCGGGGGGAGATATAGGTTATAAAGGGTTAAAAAAAATGCGTAAATTAGCTCCTGAGATACCCATAGTCGCAATAGGGGGGATAAAAAAAGAAGATATTAAAAATATAGCAGCTATCGGAGTAGAAGGAGTATCTATTATTTCAGCAATTTCTTATTCAGAGAGTATAAAACAAACAGTAGAGCAGATGATTAATGAATATAAAAATTATGTGGAATAAGATAAGGTTATATAGTTTCTATTAGAATTTGCCAAACAAGGTGTTTTCAAGTATAATTAGTGTATAAATTATTTCGCTAAGTGAGGGCTAAACTTTATGAAGGATATAGTATTAATTCATGGCACATGGTGTGACGGAAATGTTTGGGGAGAGTTCAAAAATAAATTAGAAGAATTAGGACTGCGTGTTCATACACCCTCATTACGCTATCATGATTTGCCTTATGAAGAAGTAGAACAAAAAGTGGGACGTGTAAGTTTAGGAGAATACACAGATGACATTGTAAAATTAGTAGAGAGTTTAGAAGAACCGCCCTTAGTATTAGGTCATTCCTTAGGTGGATTAATAGCACAACTTGTTGCTGAAAAAACAAAGGTTTCCGGTCTTATCTTAATGGGAACAGCTCCTGCTGCGGGAATATTTGCTTTTTATCCTAGTATGGTAATTTGTTTTTATAAACATTTCTTACGATGGGGATTTTGGAAAAAACCTATGCCACCGTATAAACATGCATTTTGTGATTATTGCATGAATAATCAAGATTCAAAAGACAAGGAGCTAGAGTTTGCAAAACTAGTTCCAGAATCAGGATTCACATATTTCCAAATGGCTTTACCTTTTTTAGACAAACAAAAAGGAGCATATGTTGATTTTAATAAGATACATGAACCAGTGCTTGTAATCACAGGAACTGATGATCGCATGGTTAGTCCGAACATTGCTAAAGCAACTGCAAAAAGATATAAAAATTCTAAACTAGAAATCATACAAGGTTCAGATCATATGTACGAAGCACCGAAGTTTCGGGATGTCACAGTGAAAATTATAGATACTTGGTTAGAAGAAAATTCATTAAAAATCTAATATAAAAAAGAATACATAAAAATTAAAAGCTGTTACAAAAGAATAATTAATCATAAAAATAATTGAAATCTTTTTAACAGTTTTAATTTTATTTTCTTTTTTGTCCTCTCAGTCTACACAATTGTACTATGCAAACGATTTCCTTTGATAATAGTAAGCTAATATATTTAAAATTTTTTTTGAAAAAGTGTTGACATAAAAAAAAATAAATGTTATTATCTACTCAAGTTCAAAAATTACCAATATTCAAATAAGTATCATATACGAACTTTTACAGAGAGTGTGAGTAGGTGAAAGCACACAATGCAGATGATATGAGAAAATGGTTTGAATGGTAAAAAAAGTGAGTTTTAAAACACAAGCTTTTTTCGTAGGCGTTACGTTACAAACGCACATTATTCTGGATAATTCTAGACGTATCCATTGTAGTGAAATGAGTTCGTAATTTACGAAAAAGTAAGGTGGTACCGTGAAATTAGTTTCGCCCTTATTCTCTTAGGAGGATAAGGGCGTTTTTATTTTACTTAAGCTCGAACAATAAATTATAATCTAAACAATAAAAGGAGAAAATGATAATGAAAAAACTATTATTATTAGTAACAAGCTTTGTGCTTGGATTTGTATTAATCGGATGCTCTAGTGCATCAAAAGAAGAGAAAAAAGGAATTGATGTTGAGAAATTAGATCCGAAAAATCCTGTAACTATAAAAGTAGGAGCATCTAATGTTCCACACGCAGTATTATTAGAACATGTTGCACCGCAACTTGAAAAAGAAGGTATTAAATTAGATATCATTACATACCAAGACTACTATATTCCAAATAAAACTTTAAATGATAAAGAAATAGATATTAACTATTTCCAACACGTACCATTCTTGAAAAACGCTATAAAAGAAAATGGTTATAAAATTGAGGATGCTGGTGCAGTTCACTTAGAACCAATAGGTCTTTACTCTAAAAAAGTTAAAAATGTTAAAGATCTTAAAGATGGAGCAAAAGTATTAGTAAGTAATAACAAAGCTGAATGGGGAAGAGTTCTTAAACTTCTTTCAGCAGAAGGATTAGTAAAAATCAAAGATGGAGTAGACCCAGTTAATGCTACTTTTGATGATGTAGTAGAAAACCCTAAAAACTTAAAATTCAGTTATGAAAATGATCCAGCATTAATGACTCAATTCTATCAAAATGGAGAAGGTGATTTAGTATCAATCAATGCTAACTTTGCAGTTGATGCAGGACTAAATGCGGCAACAGAACCAATTTTAGTAGAAAAAGCTACAGATGATAATCCTTATGGAAATATTTTAGCAGTTCGCCAAGGTGATAAAGATAAACTAGTTGTTAAGAAAATTTTAGCAGCATTAAAATCAGAAGACACTCAAAAATTCATTAAAGAAAAATGGAATGGAGCAGTATTACCTGTTAAATAATGTTAGCTAGTAACACTATAAGTTCGTATAGAAAGCAAATTGCAAAAAATAAATATACCTATATTTAGATATAAGTATGTTAATATCTTAAATAAACTTTAACGAGTGACTCGGAAAAATTGATTTGAAATCATGATTTTCGAGTTGCTCTTTTTTGTTGTTTAAAAATAAGCATATAATATAGTAGAAAAAATAAAACGAGGTAGAATACTACCTAAGCATGTGATAAAATAAATATAGGGAGTTTTTTAAAATAGGGAGTGATATAATGGAAACTTATATTTATAATATTGCTATTTTGCTGATAGGTCTTATTTTTGCTAGTGCAACTAAATGTCTAGTTGATAGTGAAGAAAAAAGAAGTTTTTTAACCAGACGAAGTCAATGTTCAACTTGTAAAAAAGAATTAAATTTTCTAGATTTAATTCCAATAGTAAGCTATTTATTTAAACTTGGACGATGTAGTTACTGCAAAAGTAGGATACCTTTTGATATCTTTTTATATGAATTTTTCACGTTAATTGTTTTAATTTTTTATTTTATTTTTAATAAGTATTTTATTTTTCTAAATTTATTTTATATTAGCATTCTAATATATCTAATATTTATAGCGATAGAAGATGTTAGATGTCTAGAAGTAGTAGATGAGTTATTTTATATTTTTTTGTTATTGAATATAGGATTATTAATCTTTAATTTTCATTTTTTTGATATTTTTGAATGGTCACTATTAGTTGTAATCTATCATGTTTTATACTTTATTACACGAGGAAGTCTAGGTTATGGAGACATAAAAGTTTTTTGCGTTTTAGTACTTAATCTAAATTTTTTTGAAGGGATATATTTATTTGCTTTTACATTTTTGTATGCAGGATTTTTTGCATTAGGGATACTTGTTTTTAAGAAAGTAAAACGAGGGACGAAAATTTCATTAGTACCATTTATAGCATTGGGTTATTTTAGCGTACTTTTAATAAGGGAGGGAATACTATGGTAAAAGGATATATGATAAAAGAATTTTGTAAAGAAGATAGACCACGCGAAAAGTTGAAAAAATATGGCGCATTTTCTTTAAGTGATAAGGAAGTTTTAGCTATTTTACTTAGAACAGGAACAAAAAATAAAAATGTTATTGAGCTAGCTTCATCAATATTAGAAGATGTTGGTGGTATAACAAAATTACGAGAAACAACGTTTAATGAACTTGCAAAACACAAAGGAATAGGAGAGGAGAAGGCGATTCATATTTTGGCAAATATTGAGTTTGCACGTCGTATTTACTCAACTGATATACCGGATATAAAGTGTAATAGTCCAGAAGTTATCGCAAGGTTTTTGAAATCATCATTGGAAAATTTGACGCAAGAGTTTTTTATTGTTTTAGATATAGATACTAAGGGGAAAATCTTAGAAAAAAGAGAAGTGTTTAAAGGAAGCCTAGCAATGTCAGTAGTGCACCCTCGAGAAGTTTTTAAGAATGCAATAAAAAATAGCGCAGCCAGTATCGTTTGTGTACATAATCATCCAAGCGGCGATCCTACACCTTCAATAGAAGATTTGCTGACAACTATTAATTTAATAGAAGTTGGCGATGTAGTAGGAATAGAAATGCTAGATCATATTGTAGTGGCTAAAGAAGGTTATGTTAGTATAAGGAAGATTTTAAACTATTTTAACTTAGAGAATATTGATTATAAAAATAAAGAAGTTACGAGGGAACAACTTCAATTTATTTTGAAGAAATATAAGGTAGTCAATAACTTTTAAATATTAAGATAATTTATAAAGTGTATAGGTGTAGCAAAGAAAGATAAAAATGAATAAGAATCACCCAAAAAATAGTCAATCTGTGTAGTGTTACAATCTAATCTAAAGCAGTCAGGTGAGTTTCATAGCCGGCAAAAAGCCCTATTAATATACCTTGATGATGGTTTTTATCTGTGTTATAATACTAATAAATGTGGTGAGATAATTTAAAACTAGTTATAAAATATCTTTTAATAATCTAAGTATTTGAAATTAATAAAGAGGAAATAGAGAATATCAGTAAAAAGAGTTTTACGTATATAGGACTAGATTTACTAGTAGACTGCTTACTTATTCAATTTATTCTCATATAAATACTTTTGATTACTAGTATGTACAAAAAAATTATGAAATGAGAGGTGTAATATATGAGTAGAAAAAATTTTATTATACTTAATATAATAGAAAGTATATTGTGGATTGGGGCAATGGTTATAGGATCTATGTTGGATAGTAAATTATGGGTGACAATCAGTATGTTAATAATATTGATTAGTTTATTACATGCAGCTTATGTTACGATAGTAAAAAAAAGTATAAATCTTTTAGCTGGAATGACAGAAGAACAAGCTGTAGAAATACAAAGAGATCCAGAAAAATTAAAAAAATATGAGAGAATAACTCAAGTGATTGGAGTTACTATTTTAGTAGGTGCTTTATTTTTAATTTATCTTATTTATGAGTATAACGTGAAATAAACAAGACAAATTAATTTATTTCACTAAAACAAATGAAAAAGTAGACAATAAAGAAAAGATTAAACTTTTGGGATAATATAAAGATGTATTTTAAAGGGGCTAAATTAAAGCCATAATTAAAAGTATAATCTAAACTCTCTATATATTCTTAAGATATAATTAGTAGGTGATAACTAATGAATAAAAAAAATATATTTATTTAACAGCAACGGCAGGAGTGGTTAATTTTGTATCATATTTTTTTATAGGGGATATCAATATTTGGACGATGGTAACTTGTCTTTTATTAACTATATACTTTATATATACATCGTATCTTTTGCTATTTAAAAAAAGCTATAATTTATTAGCAGGAATGACTGAAGAGGAGTTGGAACGCATTCAAGAAAATATAGAAGTTAAGATGAAGTATGATAAAGGTTTAAAAATAATAGGATATTTAATTTTTATTGGAGGGATAGTAGTTTTATTTCTAGGTTTAAGTTATTTATTTAAGTAGAAAAGATAATAATTCATAAAGGAAAAAGTGTAGAAATTTAGGGTGTATAATAATTAGTGTGGAAAGATAAAAACCACGCTAATTATTTTTTTATTTTAATAAGAAAGTAATTAGAAACAAATAATTGTACATTTAATTATTGAAAAAAGCCTAATCAATAAAAGATTAGACTTTTAAATAAAGATTATCTGATTATTAAAATAAAATGTTTATCAGTTTAGCGATTGGATAAAAATTGATTTTAAGTTTAATAAATAGATAACTTATGTACTCTAGAATGAATACATATTATTAATATAACATTAGTAATGAGGAAAAGCAAGTATTCCTATATCAATCTTGCAGACGGAGAAAACGCTAGTTCTATAGTTTTAATTATTTGAATAGGTTGTATGACTTTAAAGTGCGTTAATCGGTCGAACGGTAGTTTATAATTAAGCGATAAAGTAATTCGCCATGATGTTAAACTAGCGACAAAAATTACTCGCAAAGATGTTATAAAATATCAAATATGTATTAATAAAAAACTCTTTTCTTTTTATCACTAATAAAATTAAGAATATCTTTTAAAATCCCTAAAATTAAAATTTTAGGCATTTTTTATTTGTGGTTAAAATAATGAAAAGAGAAATATTTTAAAAGATCAAGTTAGAAAAAATAAAATAAAATGAATAATAAAGGAGATTAAAAAATAATGAGATTTAATAAAATAGTAGTTGATGTAGAAAAGATGTTAGGTAATTTAAAATTTACAAAATCACGTTCAAAAGATAGATACGGATTTCCAGGTCAAAAAGAGTATATAGTAACTTTATATTCTGATAAAGTAGGGGAAACTTTTGACGTTGTTTTCTTAAAAGAAGTTAATTTTGAGCCTGATACACCAGTTGAATTAGTTGGTGAAGTAACATTAAAAGTATCAGCAGTAGAATTAAAACAAGGTGAATTAGAAAGAATCGACCTTTTACATAAAATTTCTGCTGAAGATATTAAGCGTAAAGGTTCAGCAGTAGTTGGAAATGATAAAAAGTAATTAATTTAAAATAAGAGGTTATATAGTTAAAACAACAATATAACTTCTTATTTAACAAATTATTATTAGTTGGTAAAAAATAAAAAAACTGCCGAAAAGTAGCTTGCGAGTAAGTACGTGAGTACGGGCGATAAGCCCGCACGCAACAAGGACGAAACAAGCAAAAGCTACTAGGCAGGCGTGCCTTTGGCACGCTTAACCCCCAACTAACTAATAAGGGGGGTTAAAATAAAAAAAGTATAAATGGTGAATGATTAAAACGTTGATATAAAGCGATTTTTACTTTAAAAGGATTATACTTTATGAAAAATTATATTACAATTTCTGAATGTGATGATTTTTGTAGTTTTATAGATTATAAAATTTCAAAAATCGGACTTAGAAAATTAATTGATAGGTCTAATCTATCAACTAAGAAAGAAAATAATATAATTTTTGTTGATAGATTAGAGTTTGTAGAATTAATACTAAAAAAAAGATATGAAAAAACTAAAAAAACAGTAAAATCTAAAGTAGTAGATATAACTGATAAAGTGAATGATAATCTTTTTATAGGTTTGGATTGGTTTCAATGTACATTTTATGCAATGAGAAAAAGTTATTTTGAAAAAAGAGATGTTATTAATATGTTTTCTACATTATTAAGAATAAGTGAAAATGACATAGTATATTCTGAAAAAAGATTTTATAATTATAAGTTTTGTTTAGAATATAAAGGAATTAATTTATTTTTTGGTGATGAAAGTTATAATCATTGTAATTTACAAATAACTGGTGAGGGTTGCAGGCTTTTAGATGAATTATTATTTGAAAAGGAAGAAGATTATTTTGATTTCTTTGATACAGTAATAGCTTATAAAGGTAAAATTACTCGGTTAGATATTGCTATTGATGATTTTTCACCTTTATTTGAACTAGAAGAGTTAGAAAAAAAAATACGTGAACATAATGAGTTAATTGTTACAAAATTTCAGAGTTTTAATTTTATGCATGAAACAAAAAATGGAGTTTCAAAAGGAATGACTATTTATTGTGGAAGTAAGAAAAGTAATTTGTTTTTACGTTTTTATAAAAAAGGAATACAATTACAACAAGAAAATGAAGAAATTGATTTAAACTTTAACAGGTTTGAAATAGTAATGAGAGATGATAAAGCAAATTCATTTTTTAAGCAAATTTCAAAGTCAAAACGATTAAAAGAAAAATCAGTATCGGTATTAAATAGTTATTTTTCAGTATTTGAAACAGAGGAAAAATTAAAATATTGGGATAAATGGGAACAGTTGATTCAAGGTTCAATGAAATTTAAGTTTGAAAATGTTAAGAAACAAAAAACAATAGAAAGAAAAAAATCATTTTTAATAACACAAGCCTCTACTTCTTTAGCGTTAGTTCTGCAAGCTGATCAAGAAGCTAAAGAAAAAGGATTGTTAAATAAAGATTATGATACGATAGGCGAAATAGTATCTTTCGCAAAAATTAATGAAAAGGAAAAGGAAAAGTTAATAGAAGATTACATAAACAAAAAACAAAAAGTTATAGAAAATTTATATTAAAAAAGCATTGGTACATTATATTAATGTTTTTTATTTTTGCAAAAATAAAAAAAAAAGAAAAAGTGAGGACAACAATTATGAATAAAACAACAAAAATTATTTTAACAACAGTTATCGCAAGTGCAGTGTTAGGTGGAACAGGAGTAGTTAAGGCTTCTGATGATGAAGTAGTAAATAAACCAGTAGAAGATGTACAACCACCAGTAGTTGATGATAAACCAGTAGTACCAGAACAACCAAAAGAAGAAGGTGAAAAGCCTAAAGATGAGGTTAAACCAACAGAACCAACTACACCAGAACAACCACCAGTAGTTGATGATAAACCAAAACCAGAAGAAAAAGACAAAGAAAAGGAAACTGAAAAACCAAAAGAAAAAGATGCAGTAGAAAAGGAAAAAGAGAAAGAAAAAGAAAATAAACCTGAATTAAAACCAGAAGAAGAAAAGAAAGCTGAAGAAGATAAGAAAGATATTCTTGAAAATAAGAAAGATAATACTAAAACATTAAAAGAATTTAATAATGTAGTAGATATTACTAAAGATAAAGATGAATTAAAAGGTGTTATTGAAAATACAGATAAATTGACACCAGAACAAAAACAAGTTTTAGGACAAAAATTGCAAAATGCTAATACATTAGCAGAAATTAAAGAAGTAAAAGAACTTGCTAAAACAGGAGAAGCAACAACAATTTTATCAAGTCTTTTAGGTGCATTAGGATTAGTATTAGCAGGATTATTAAAAAAAGTTAGATAATAAAAAATTTTATAGAAAAAAGATAGGAGTTAGAAAAGAATATTATGAGTACACAAAAATATACATTAAGAAAGAGCAAAAAATATAAAAACTTGGTATCGGTAGGATTAGGATTAGCAACAGCAGTAGCAATAGGACTAGCAACAGACAATGAAGCCTTTGCTAGTAATGAAGTAGTAAATAATTCTACAGTTGAGAGTATTAAACAAAATGTTGAAAAAACTGAATCTAAAGTAGTAACTAAAGAAGAAGTATCTACAGCAAAATCAAATTTAGATAATGTAAAAGGTCAAGTAAAAGAACAATCAGGTATAGTAGATAGTATTAATAAAGAATTATCAAAAGTAACGAAAGAAAAAACTGAATTAGAGAAACTTTCAAAAGAATCTACACCAGAAAATATCGAAAGAACAAATAAAGATATAAAAAATAAAAACGAAGAAATAGAATCAGAAAATGAAAAATTATCAGTTTTAAAAGGTCAAGAAGCAACAAAACAGCAGGAAAAACAAGAAGCATTATCGAAAGTAGAAAAAGCTAAAAAAATATTAGAACAATCTAAATTAAAAACACAAGAAGCAGAATCTAAATTACAAAATGCTAAAGATATATTATCTGGAACTAATGCAGATAAAGTAATTAAAGCATTAGAAGAAGCTAATAAAAAATTAGCTTTAGCAAAAGAAAATGTTGTAAATAAAGAAAAAGCATTAGAAGAAGCTAAAAAGCTTGATAAAGAAAGACAAGATAAAATTGATAATTTAACTTCTGAAAAAGATAAATTAGAAAATCAAGTATCAGAACAAAAACAAGATTTATTAGTAAAAACACAAGAGGCAGAAGCAACTCAAAAAGCATTAGAAGAAGCTAAAAAAGAGCTAGTTAAGGCTCAAAATGATGTAGATAGTATTAATAATATTGTTTTAAGTGATGAATATGTGCAGGCTTTAAAAACTTATATGGATTATAGTTTACCTGAATCTACAAGAGATAAAGCTAAAGAAGTATTAAAATCAGAAAATGAAAAATTATTAAAATTAAATACTTATAAGAAAAATAAAAATGATGATGATACATTGTTAGATGTAAATAATTTATCAGATGAAGTAAGAAAAGAATTATCATTATTTGCAAGTGATTTAGTTAATCAAATTAGAAAACAATTCGGTACTAAAAATACTGTAGTAACAAGTTCAGCTATAGATTTTGCTAAAAAAGTAGCTGATGAATATGTTAATAGTAATTTTGGTGTATATAAAGGTCATAATGAAGCTGGCATATCAAAAGTAGCTAGTGAGTATGGAATGAGTCAAGGTCAGTTTTATGAAAATCTTTATGGTATATCAAATACTGATAAAAAGCTTTCAAAAGGTGCATTAAAAGAGTTATTGTATAATGCTGTTTTAAAATTTATGTTAAATGGTACAGAATGGTTGCACGCTCAAAGTATTGCAGGGATTAATTATAATAATCCTCAAAAAGATTATTTAGGTGTTGATTTTTCTGTTTCACAAGGTACAGGAGTTCATTTTATTACTGTAAGTGAAGAAGAAGTTAGAAATTCAACTAAAAATAATTTTGATGTAAAAGAAATACCTCAAACTCGTACACCAGAACAATTAAGAGCAGTATTAGATACAGCAAAATCTGATTATGATATAAAAGATAATAATAATATTCAGAAACAACAAGCAAAAGAAAATGCAAAAAGTGTATTAAGTGTTACTCAAAATACTTTGAAAGAAGTTGCAAATAATTTAAATAATGTATTAGCAACAAAAGAATTAACTCAACAAGCAGAATTAAATTTAAAAGAATCACAAAAAGAATTAGAGAAAAATACTGAAATTCAGGAACAAGCACAAATAAATTATGATAATTTAAGTGCAGATATAAAAGTAAAACAACAAGCATTAGAAGTAGCAGAAAAAGAATTAAAAGAAATTAAAGAACAACAGCAGGAAAAACAAGTTGTTTATGATAATGTTGTTTTTGATTTTAATAGATTAGAAGCAGATATAAAAGTAAAACAACAAGAAATTAAAGAGCAACAGCAAGTAATAGGTAATTTAGAAAATAAATTAGAGGAAACAAAAGTTTATTTAAATAAATTACAAAATGCTCCTGCATTGTTAGAAGAAACAACAAAACAACAAGAAATGTTAGAAGCAAAATTATTAGTAGAGAAAACTAAATTAGAACAATTAAAAGTTCAAGAAAAAGAATTACAAGATAAATATACGTTGTTGTTATCAGAATATAATAAACAACAAAAATCATTAGAGTTAGAAAAATTAGCAAAAGAATTAAAAAATAAAGGTAATTTAGAAAATAATAATGTTTTAAGTTCAGGTTCTCTTGCTAAAACAGGAGAAGCAACAACAATTTTATCAAGTTTTTTAGGTGTTCTATTGTTGATTTTAATATTTGGACTATATAGAAGAAATAGAATTTAGTATTTTTTAGAACAAGGGTAAGAGAAAATTTTACCCTTTTTTTAAATTATTCACTAAAGTGATCAATTAAAAAAAAGAAAGGATATAGTATGATAAAACCAGAAGAAAAATATACATTAAGAAAGAGTAAAAAGTATAAAAATTTGGTATCAGTAGGATTAGGATTAGCAACAGCAGTAGCAATAGGATTAGCAACAGATAATGAAGCCTTTGCTAGTGATGTAGATAAAACAGATAATCCTGCAACAAATTCAGTTACTAAACAACCTGAATCTACCCCAGAAGCAAATAATTCACAAGGTAAGGTGAATCAAAGTCAAGGTTCTGTAGAAGTAAATTTAAAATCTCCAGAATTAGAAAAGGCAGTAGAAAAAGCTGTTAATGGTGGAGTAAAAGTAGAAAAATCAGAAATAGTAGATAAAGGTACAGTTAAATCTACTGAAGAATTATCAAAAGTAACAAAAGAAGTACAAGAAGAATATAAGAAGAAAGCCGAAGAAATAAGTAATAAAACTGAAACTTATTTAAAAGATAAACAAAAAAATCAAGAAGAAATTTCAAAAGTAACAAAAGAAAATGAAGATAAAAAAATAGCTTATGAAAAAGCTTTATCAGAATATAATAAAAAGTTAGAAGAAGTAAAAAATAAAAACGAAGAAATAAAATCAGAAAATGAAAAGAAAACAACTGATTATAATAATGAAGTTGATAGAATCACAAAAGAAAATTTAGATATAGTAAAACGCAATCAAGAGAAAAAAGAAAAATATGAACGTGATTTAGCAATTTATAAAAAAATGCGTGAAGAACAAGAAAAAGAAAAAGATACTTTAATTAAAGGTAAACCTTTATTATTTTCAAAAGATGGAATTTCAGTTTATGGTACATTTAATGAAGCAGGTAAAGGAAGTTTAGCATATTATAAAGATATATTAGTTGTAAATGATACAGAAAAGACTAATACAGTAACTTTAAAAAATGGTTTAGATTGGAATCCAGATACACAATTAGAGAAAATAACTGATAGTTTAGTATTGGATAAAGATTATGGTTTACCTAATACAGAATCAGGTAAATGGGTTAAATTTTCTAATGTAAAAACAGGAGATAAATTTAAAATAACTAATATGGGTGAAACTCTTGACGGAAGAAAAGTACATGCTATTGTAACTGTAGAGGTAGGTGAGCCAATGGGTACAGTTAAAAATGGTAAGCCTACAATTAATCAAGAGTTTAGTGTAAGTTATGCAACTGGTGGAGGTTTTTATTTTGATTATCAAAATATGAAAACTTTTAAATTAAAATTTGATTTTGTAGATGATAATGGAAATCCATTAAAAATAGGATATGGAACAGTAGTAGGTGATGTCGATTGGGGTCAAGGTTCAAGAGTTGATTTTGATAAAAATGTAGGAACTGTAGCACCTCATTCATCTAATTTAAGAGAAAAAAACGGTGTTATGTATTCTAATTTAAGTGCTTCATATAAGAATTTTGAATCTACCCCAGAGGGAACATTTTTAACAGTAGGAATGGGAAGTAGTCTGACTTATACACATTATTCTTATGATAAAGATAAGGAAAGTTTAGTAAGAGACCAATTAGGAAGAGATTATGATAATCAAGCTAGAAAATTTTATAACACTCATAAACAAGGTGATTTATATGCTATAGCTTTTAATTTATTTGGTAAGAGTTCAGAATTAAAAAGTTTTGTTTATAATCAACCACCTAAAGAACCAGTTTATGAAAATGAAAAACCATTACCAGATAAACCAACTTTAGAAGAATTAAAAGTAGAACCACCAAAACCAGATGACCCAGTTTATAAAGAAGTTCCAAAAACTTTAGATGTAGTTACTGTTAAATATAATTATTATAAAGTAAATGTAGTACCTAATATTGAAAAACAAGTAAAAAATGTTGAAAATCAAGATATCAATAATCAGTATGTATCAAAATTAAGCACTGTTAAATGGGAATTAAGAACAAAAGAATTACCTGCAGGAAGAAAAGAAATTGACAAGTATGTAATTAAAGATAGTTTACCTAAAGGCTATATTTTAGATGTTGAAAAAACAAAAGAAGAAAGTAAAGATTATGATTTATCTTATAATAAAGATACTCATACAGTTACTTTATCAGCGACAGCAAAATTATTAGAACAGTTGAATAAAGATTTAACAAAATCTATTTTAGCACCTATTCCAACATTGGTAGGTACAGTAATAAATGATGGTGCAACTTATAAAAATAATTTTAGTTTAACAATTAATAATGATTATGAAGTATATTCTAATATTGTTAAGGTAAGTACACCAGGTAAACCTAATGATGAAGATAATCCTAATAATAATTTGATCAAACCTGAAAAACATAATTATAATAAAGATGGAGTTTTAATTGATGGGAAACAAGTTGAAAGAGGTTCAATTAATTATTATAAATTATTATGGGATTTAGACCAATATAAAGGAATTAAAGCGACAAAAGAAGATATTAAAAAAGGATTTTATTATGTAGATGATTATCCAGAAGAAGCATTAGAATTATTAGAAAAAGATGTAAAAATTGTAGATTCTAATAATGATGAAGTAAAAGGAATTACAGTAAAATCTTATGAAAGTTTAGAAAAATCACCTAAAGAAGTACAAGAAATGCTTAAAAAAGCAGGGATAACTCCTAAAGGTGCTTATCAATTATTTACAGTTGATAATCCAGAAGAATTTTTTGAAAAATATGTAGTAAAAGGTAATAGTATTCATATAACATCACCTATGAAAGTAAAAGAAGATTTTAATTCTAATGGTGGTAAATATGAAAATAAAGCATATCAAATTGATTTTGGTAATGGTTATGAAAGTGAGGTAGTAGTTAATAATGTACCTAAAAAAGAACAGCCACCAAAACCAGAACAACCAAAAGAAAAAGAGAAGCCAAAAGAAAAAACATTACCTAAAACATCAGCAGTAAAAGAAAATTCACAAGGATATAATAATATGTTAGGTTATATTTTAATGACTTTACTAACTTTTGTATTAGGTTTCTTTGGAATAAAAAGAAAAGTGAAATAAAAATTAAATATAAATAAAGGTAGTTGGTTTAACTGACTATCTTTATTTTAGATATATTTAATTTGAGGAGTGATAAAAAGAAAAAGAAAAAGTATAAATGGAAGTGAACAATTTGAGAAAAAAAAGACCTACATTAAATGATTTTGAGCAATTTATAAAAGAATTTAAAGAATATAAAAATAAATGCAATGAAAAACATAAATATGAAGAAAGCAGTAAATATTATTTAGCAATATTAAACAATACAGTATCAATAGAAATAGAAAATAAACAAACAAATACATTTGTTTTATTAGGATATTTTAATAATTTGGGAGATTGTCAAAAAGCAAGAGAAAAGTATCAAAAGAAAATATTAGAATTAAATGAATATGGGTATTGGGACTAGGAGTTGAAAAGAATGAACATATTAGAACACGTAAAACAAATAAGTAAAAAGTTAAATTTAAAAAGTTCAGAAAAAGAATATAGATATTATATAGTAGTTCAAAGTAATAAAGTAGATATGATATTAGTAAAATCAAATAAAAATTTAGTTAGTGAGTTAGGATATTTTCATAATGAAGATGATTGTAAAATGGTAATAAATAAATATCAAAGAGAGTTATTAGAGTGTATAGGTTAGTAAATAAAATTATGATTTTTCAAGGTAATAAAAAAATACAGTTGATGATTTATTTTTTAATAATATTAAGTGTAATTTTATTAATTTATTATTTGAAAAAAAGTAATATAAGTAATATAGAACAATTTTTAAAGTTTTTAAAAACTGGTAAAAAACCATGAGTTTGATAAATATTCATTAGAAAATGAAAGGGGTAGGATAGAAGATGAATCAGGTAATTTTAATGGGAAGAGTTACAAAAGATTTAGAGTTGAATTTTACTTCTGCAGGTAAAGAGATGTTAAGATTTTCTTTAGCGGTAGAAGAAAATAAAGAAAAAACTAATTTTATAGATGTAGTTGTTTTTGGAAATAGTGCAAAGTATTTATTTAATTATTTAAAATCAAAAGGTAGAGTAATAATAACAGGTACATTACAAAATAATAACTATGAGAAAAATGGAATAAAAATATATAGTTATAATGTAGTGGCTGATAAAGTAAAAATAATTGATTTTAAAGAAAAACAAAATGAGCAGATTGAAAATCCGTTTAATCAACGATTTGCGGAAGATTATATAAGGTATGAATAATGGCAAGTTTAGAGAAGTTACAAAAGAAAATAGAAAAACAACAAGAAAAACAGCGAATAAAATTAGAAAAGCAAGCATTAAAGCAAGCTAAAAAACAAGAGAAGATTTTAGCAAAACAAAGAAAAAAACAAGAACCTAATAAAATAATGTCTACAGCAAAAGATGTAGTAATAGGTGAAAATAAAGAGTATATAAAACAAGAAGAATTTACAAGAAAATTAGAAGTAAATAAACGTAAAAATAAATTTATTGTTTTTACAGTTTGGTTTATAGTATTTTCTATATTATCTTCAAGTATTTTTCTTATAGCGACTAAGGGAATGGATAAAATAAAATTATCTAATAATATAAATGCTATAGAAAAAATTGAAAATCAGATACAGGGAATACCTATATATAATGCAAGAACAGATAATTTTGCTAAAAATTTTGCTACATTATATATAAATTATGATAGAGAAAAACAGCAAGAGAGAAAAAAAGCTTTAGAACTATTATCTTTAGAAAATTTAAAAGATAATATAGCTGATACATCAGATGTAGAGCGTTCTTTAAATTCTATAAGATTATATACAGTAGAAGATAAAGAAAAAGATGTACAGGTTTATAAATATATTGTTAGTTATACTTTAAAGAATAAAGATAATAAAAAAAATAAACAAGAAATATTAAATGTACCAGTTAAAATAATTGATAATAATTATTTAGTTTGTGATTTTCCTTATTTTTCTGATATTCCTAAAGATACAGCGACAGGATCATATCAAGAAAAAGAAGTAAAATTAGAAACAGAAAAAGATAAACGTCAGGAATTAGAAAGTTTTACAAAAGATTTCTTTAAAAAATATACAACTTATAAAAAAGAAGAAATGCAATATATAATGAAAAATCCTGAAAGTTTATCAGGAAAAGAATTTAATACTTTAGAAAATTTTGAAGTCTATAAAGATAATGATAAATATTTAGTAATAACTACAGTAGTTATTCAAGAAAAAGATTTTAAATTATCGACTAGAGAAAAATTTAAATTAACTATAATAGTAAAAGATGATAAGTATTTTGTGGAGAAATTAGAACATAATTAGAAAAGAGAGGTAAATAAAATGAATGATTTAATGTTAATGGCAATTAATGGAGATTCTGCACTATCAGAGTTTAGGAGAATTGCAGGCCCAATTTTAATAATGGTAATAATTGCATTAGCTATTGTTGCTATGTTTAAAATAGGCTTGAAAGGAATGATAGGAACAGTAGTTACTGGTGGCTTTGTATATTTAGTAGTAATAGAAACAGAATTAGTATTAAAAGGTATTTCTGGATTCTTTAAACTATTTTTCAATTAGATTATGAAAAGTTTATACAATTATACAAAGGCATTAAAAGAACCTATGAAAATTCGGCAAATAAAAGGATATACAATATCAAGGAATGGAATTAGGGTCGTAACAGTCGCTATTTTTTTTGTAATAGCTTTTCTTTTTTACATATTGGATAGAATAATTCCAATGGTAAAAGTAATGGGATATGCTTATTATGGTTTTCCTATTTTTATAACATGGGCAATAATTAATATAAATGTTGATGGTAAAAGCATGGTGATATATTTATATGATTATTTGAAATGGAAAATAGGAATTAATATGAAAAACAAAAAATATAGTTTTGATGAAGAAATTAAATATAGAAGCAAGCATATAAAATTTAATTAAATAGACCCTAGATATTTTATTTTAAATATAAGTTTAGAATAATATATCAGGGTCTTTTTTTTATGAAAATAAAATTTTTTTCGTGAGAAATATATTTTATTACAAAAGAGAGGAGAAAATAAATGTTTAAATTTCCTTTAAAAAGGACATATCAAAATATACTATTGACAAAGTCAGGTAGTATATATTCATATTATAAAATAAGTCCTGAAATAATTTCAAGGGCAAATACAAATGAAAAACAAGAATATAAAAGTAGATTTACAAGTTTGTTAGATGATGTAATAAAATTTAAGGATATTCATTTAAAAATGTTACCTAAAAATATGAATTTAGATGAAAGACTTAATATTTTGGCTAATGATTATGATGTTAGATATAAAGATGTAGCTGAATATTATGGAAAAGAAGCTATTAATCTTTTAGAAAGAGAATTAGGACAAATAACAAAATATGAATTTTATATCGGAGTAAGGATAGATAGAATATATTCAGAAATGGAAGATATAAAAGATACAGTTAAAAATGCTGTAAGTGGTGTTACTGATAAATTAGCAAGTTCATTAGGGTTTGAAATAGAAGTAACAGACGAGTATTTTTATAAATTTACACAAGCAGAAGCAAGTGTATTTAATAGTTTAAGGGTACTTGATATAAGAAGATGTACAGAAGATGAATTGAATTATTTAATAAGATATAACTTTTTAGGTAATGTGTATCATAATGTAGATGAAGAAAGTATTTTGAGAGGTAGTAATCAAATAGCAAATGCAGAATTAGATACTACAGAAAAAAGACTTATAAAAATTGATACAGAAGATACAACCATTTATAAAAGTTATTTAGTGTTAGAAAGTACAGATTATTTAATGAATAATTTACATATTTTTGAAAATTTACAATCGCAAGGTTACCCTGTAGAAGTTGATTTAAAATTTAAGCCTGTAGATAAAACTACTTTTGATATGAAATTATCACATAAAATACGTTCAAAGGCTCATGAAGTAAAAGAAGAATTTATGAGTAATGAAAAATTAAAAGATGAAAGTATGAGAAATAATTTTTTAATGGATAGGATAGATAATGAACATTCACAATCTAAAAATTTTGTTGAATGGTTATTAGTGATAACATTATCGAATACTAGAAAAGAAGAATTATTAAGACAAGTTCGACTTGTGAAAAAAGAATTAAAAAGACAAAAAATAAATGTAATAGCTCCAGTTGCGGATCAATTACAATTATTTTATCTTTTATTACAAGGTAGCGAACTTGGAATGTATAGAAATTGGATTCAAACAACTACAACAGAAGCACTATCGGAAGTATTATTTGGAGTAGGTCAAAGTTTAGGAATGGAAATAGGATTTTATCTTGGAAGAATTGATAGATTTACAAAATCGGCAAAATTATTAGAAGATAATATTCATGCTTCGAGGGATATAGTGTTATTTCACCCTATGATAGCAAATAAAGGTATTGCAGGAACAAAAACAGATTCACCACATATAGCAATTACAGGAAAAACAGGAAAAGGAAAATCATTTTTAGCGAAATTAATATATATTCAAAGTTTAATGTTAGATGTAAAAACATTGTATTTTGACCCAAAAAGTGAAATGCAAAAGTGGTTTAGTAGAATAACTGAAAGTGAAGAAAATAATAGATTATATCCGTTATTTGCAAAACTTTTAAGCAGTATAAAATATTTAACAATAGATTATACTAAAAAAGAAAATTGGGGAATTTTAGACCCAGTAACATTTTTAGATGGTGCAGAAGCAGTAGAATTAACAAAAGCAATGTTTGATGAAGTGGTAGACTTAACAAATGATAGAAAGATAGAAACAGCACTTTTAAAAGCAATTAGAAAAATAGTAGATTTAAAACAACAAGGTGAAACAGTTGGAAGTTTGCATATTATAAAAGAATTGCAAGAAAATGAAGATGTAGAAATAGTTGAAGCAGGAGACAATTTATACGAAAAAACACAAAATGGAATGTTAAAATTATTATTCTTTGATGGTAGTAATAATACATTATCATTAAATAATAAAAGTACAATATTACAAGTATATGGTTTAGATTTACCAGATGCTAAAGATAGTAAAGATACATATACGGATTCACAAGAAAAAAGTTTAGTAGTAATGCAAGTATTAGGAAAATTTATGTCTTTATTTGGAAGTAATCCAGATGAAGAAACAATAATTTATGTAGATGAGGCATGGGCATTTAATACAAGTAAAATAGGACGAGCAACTAAAAAATCGTTAGAACGTATAGGAAGAAGTATGAATAATGCTTTAGTATTTATTACTCAATCAGTATTTGATATTAAAGATGAAAATAATATAGCAGGTAACTATGGTAGTATATTTGCATTTGACGAAGAACAAGAAAGAGTACACATATTAGAACATTTAGGATTAGAAAATAACAGTGTAAATATGGATATTTTATCAAATATGGTAAAAGGTCAATGTTTATTTAAAGATATATACGGTCGAGTAGCAAAATTAAGCGTACATTCATTATTTAGTGAGTGGACACAAGCATTTAAAACTGTAGAAAAATCAGAAGTAGCTTATGCAGAAGAAAGGTATGCTTAGTTATGAATAAGAAAGAAAAATTATTTATAAAATATTTTAAAAGACCTTTAGCATATAAAATAGATAAAAATGATGAAAAGATATATCAAAGAACAGTAGGAGAATTAATAACAATAATTTTCCTGCTGGTATTATCTGTAGTGATTTATAATTACTATATAGATATATCTAATTTAAAAGAAGATTGGTTGAAAATATTGTTATTAACAATAGGAATATCAGTACCAGTAATATTAGTATCTTACATTTTGTTGAATAATTTATTAGAGCGAGTAAGAAATATTCAAAAGCTAGCTGAATTAATATTCACGTCAGGATATTTTATAAAACCTCAATTAGTGTCTAATACAAGTGTAAGCAAAGGATTAGAAGATATTTTTAATGTAAAAGGTTTGGTGAAAAGCAGGGAAAGTTACAAAGATTTATATTTTCCGAAGTTTTACATAAAGCAAAATAAAAATGAAATTCAAATATATATTAGATTAGATGGTTCAAAATTTCAAAAAGAATTTTTAGAGTTAGAAACAAAATTAGAATATACATTTAAAATAGAATTGAAAGATAAACAAGTAATAGATGAATTTATAATATATACATTATCTAAATTTTCATTAAAAGATAGATTAAATTTTAGTGATGATAATGTAGAAGATAATAAATTAAAATTAATGAAAAGTGTAATATGGGAGTTTAGAAAAAGTCCTCACGCTTTAATAGTTGGTGGAACAGGAACAGGGAAATCTTATTTAATATTTTATTTGATAAAAGAAATATTAAAAAAAGGTTATTATTTAAATATAATCGACCCTAAAATATCCGATTTAACAAAATTAGGTTATGTATCTAAAAAGAATTTAGTAGTATATGAAAAAGAAGATGTAATAAATTTATTAGATGATGTAACTTTAGAAATGGATAATAGATATAAAGAAATGTTATCTACAGGAGATAATTTTGGTGAGGATTATGTAGCTTATGGAATTAAACCATATTTTTTAATATTTGATGAATTATTAGCTTTTGTTTCTGTATTAGATAATAAAGAAAAAAAAGAAGTAATGTCAAAACTTACTAACATTGTTGTAAAAGGTCGACAAGCAGGAGTATTTGTAATTTTTGCAACACAAAGACCTGATACTGATGTTCTCGACGGAAAAGTAAGAGATCAATTAGGATTAAGGATAGCGTTAGGAAGTTTGTCAAATGACGGATATAAAATGATATTTGGCGAAACAAATACAGCATATAAAGAAATAGGATTAAAAGGAACGGGATATTATCAAATAAAAGAAATGGTTGATAGACCTAAAGTATTTTTATCACCATATATAGTAAATGGTGATTTAGTAGGTCAGGAAATAATGGAATTGATACAAGAAAGAGGGTTGTAAAGTGAGTAAAGATGGAAAAATAGCTTTGACAATAATAACTTTATTTTATATTTTATCAACAATGGTAGGAATATCAAGAATAAAAATAGTATATGATATTGCAGGAAATGGAATAGGATTATCATTATTATTTGTTTTATTATTAGTAATGTTTTTTATTTATATTTTATTAGTTTTTAGTATTTTTAAAAAATATCGAAAATATAAAGGTAGATAATATGAAAAATTTAAAATTGTATTTAGTAAGTATATGTTATTTTTTATTTTTAATATGTGCAGTATTAGAAATAAAAAGAATTAATAATATATATAATGTAGAATTAATAAATTTATTATTTTTATTAGTATTAGCTTTAACTTTAGTATTTTATATAATATGGATAAAGGAACATTTAAATAAAAATGTATAGACTTGAAAATATCATTAATAATTGATATAATGGCATTATAAAAAGATTAGGAGTGTTTTTATAATGAAAAAATTGTTAATGATATTAGCAACTATTATATTAAGTATTAGTATAGTAGGTTGTTCAAGTTCAAGTAAAAAATATGATAGTGATATAAATAAAGTTATAAGTTATGAAAATAAAGGTGTTGATGAATCTAAACAAATCAAAAGAGAAAATGTTAATATTAAGGTTTATGAAAATGTAGATGTAAATGCAGGTGCGGTTCAAGGAAAAAAGACATTATATGCTATTCAAGAAAAAAAAGGTGAGAATTATGAATTTTACTTTATAAGAGATACAGATGGTAAAGTTGATGAGTTTGGTTCTGGTTGGAATAAGCGAATTTCTGAAATTGTATCTAAACCTGTTTATGAAGAGATAAATATTAAATAAATTATTAAAGAAAGATAACAAAAAATGTTATCTTTTTTTATTTATGAAAGGAGTTAGAAATGACGAAAAAGAGGAAGATAATATATATAATGATAAGTTTATTATTATTTGTTTTTTCTACAATAAGTGTAGTATATGCTTCAAGTATTGATGATAAATATAATAGTTTAGAACAATATAAAAGTTATATGCATGATAGTAATTGGACTTGGGCAAATACTTCTGTAATGATGAATTATTTAGCTAATTTCTTTTTTAGTATAGCTAAAGTAGTTGCGAGTATTACAGATTTTTTCTTAAAAATGTTGTACGATAGTGATGCATTAAATAGTATTGTAAATTTATTAGGTGATACATCTTCAACTATATACAATAATGTATTTGGTAAATATGGAGTACTTTTATTTTTTATTGGTGCGGTAGTCGCAGGTATGCGTTATATGGTATCTGCACATCGAGGAGTAAAAGATATGTTTCAATTAGTACTTTTAATTGGGATATGTACTTTATGGATTACTAATGCAAGCAGTATAATTAATAGTGCTAATGAGTTTTCTAATGATGTTCAGTCGACTATAGCGACGAGTGGAGATAAATTATTAGGAAGTGATGAAAAATTAGATGGTAAAGATGTATTAAGGGAGAAGTTTTTTAAGCAAGCAGTAGAACAACCATTTTTACTTTTAAATTTTAATGAGTTAGATAAAGAAAAAGTAAATAGTAATCCTAATTTCAAAGGTGTAGATGGAAAAAGTAGGATTGATAGTTTGTTAGTAAAAAGAGATAATGAAAAGGAACAAGAGTATTTAGAAAAATATGAATTTGCTGATAAGAAAAAGTTAGATGATAAATTAAGTGATAAACAAAATTATTATATTTCAGATGAAGTAGTTACTCATAAACTTACAGTATCTTTTTTATCTGTAATTATGAATTTAATATTGATGTTACCTTTTAATGTAATAGCGTTTTTTAATTTTATAATTCAGATACAGATACTTTTTTATATATTAATAGTACCATTTACATTATTAGCTTCTTATTTACCATTTATGAGAATGAGTTATATAAGTGTATTTAAAAATTTATTTGGTTTATATGCAATAAAGGCAATGTTGGGGTTAGTAATATTATTGGTATCATTAGTGATGAATTTAACTAGAAAAATAATGGAGAGTTCAAATGCTTCGCCAGTAACTATATATACAACATCAACAATATTACTTGTAGTATCTTTAGTGGCAATGTGGAAGAATAGAAAACAGATTTTAGCAACTCTTTCAGCAGGTGGAGTAGGAAATATAGGAATGTCAACACTTAACGGAATGATGAAAAAACCTAGATTTAATGGTTCGATATTTAACAGCGGATCGAGTGGCGAAAATCAAGATATGAATAAACAAGGAAATTCATATCAAGAAAATAAAGCACCAGAAGAAAATCTAGATTCACTACAAGTTCGAGAACGTTATAATTATGAAGAAGTAGAACGTACACCACAAGAAGTTACAAGTAATAATCAGAATAATGTAAATGGTAATTCTTTAAATAATCAGCCTGTTTTAGATGAAGAACAAAGAATAATGAATAAAGAAGTTATAAACGATTCAGTTCGCACACCACAAACAGAATATAATCAAAGTTTAAATATGACAAGAGGAAATAATTATGATTATGATAATTATAGAACAAGTCAATCTGATTATTTAAGTAATAGTTCAAATAGTTTAGAGCGTTCAGAAAGTAATTTTATGAGAAATGATAATTTAGAAAGAAGTTCAGATAATTTTAGTCGTTATAATAATAGTTCTTTAGAAAGTAATATTAATAAAGAAAGATTTAATAATCAATTTGATTATTCAGGAAATGGTGATTTGTCTAATAGTCAAGTTGATGTAAGTAATAGACAAGTTAATAATTCATCTGAACAGATTAATCATAGAACAGAACAAAGAAATAGTATAAAAAATGAGGTTAATAATTCAGTTCGTACATCACAAGCTGAATTTAGTGAAAAATTATCAAGAGAAGCAACAGAAATAAAAAAACAGGATAGCTAGAAATAGTTATCCTGTTTTTAGAAAGTGGGTTTTAATATGGGAAAACAAGTATATAATTACACAGCTTTACTTAACAATTTTAGTGAAAATATGAAAAAAAGACGCGTAGAGTTAAGTTTATCTCAAAAAGAATTGGCTTCTATTGTTGGAGTTTCTGTCAGAACTATACAAAATTATGAAAATAAAAAAACTATACCTACCTCTGCAGTTATGGAATCAATTTCTATAGCTTTAAATATAAGTTTAAATAGAATGTTAGGTATAAATGAATTGAATAGTAGAAAAAAGTCAATAGATACATTAAATAAAATAGATTCTTTATTATTGCTTATAAATAATGCTGTAGAAGAAATAAAAGAAGAAATGAGAAGTTTAAGGTAGATAGGTGATGTATTATGTTTAAAGAAATTGATAGTCAAATGTCTCAAAATTTTAGAAGAAATTTGAGAAATAAAAGAAAAGAATTAGGCTTAACACAAAAAGAATTAGCAAAAAAAGTAGGTGTTTCATTTAGAACAATACAAAATTATGAGGGAGGTTTAACTCCACCTACTCTTAGTATAGTAGAAAAAATAACTTTAGTATTAGCTGTAGATTTTGAACAAATGTTTTTACCTATTAATGATAAATCAATAAATTATGTGAAAGATTTTGTAAAAATAGATGTTGAAAAGATAAATTATTTAGTGATGAATATAAATTGTTCTATTGAAGAATTAAATAAAGAATTAAGTAAATTGGATTTCTTAAAATAAAGCAAAATTAAAAGTGAGGTAGTATATATGTTTATTGTGATATTAATAGTGTTGTTTCCATTGTTGTATTTTTATTATATAAGGGTAAAGGATAAAGTGAATTTTAAGATAAAAGAATTAGAAAAGTTAGAAAATAAAACAATGATTAAAGTAAAAAAAGAAAGTATAATTATAAATTATTATTACTTTCCTTATTTTTTTTATGTGTTAATTGCGATAATTATATATAAGTTATTATTATTTTTTATTAGGTAAAAATATGCTGATTAGATATATACAAATATTAATTAATAAAATAGATAATCCTGTAAAAAGAAAGATACTTCCTAAATTAAAAGAAAGATTATTTAGTATTTGTATAATATCAAAATTAAAATTAAGTATTTTTACTTTATAAAGAGGATATGTAATAAAGAATATGTTTGAAGTTAAATTACTAAAGAAATAAATTAGTTCATCTATGGAATTATTGTTATGTAATGAACCTTTATAGAAAATATAGATTATAGGATATATCTTATATTTTAGTATATGAAATAAAAATAATATTCCTAGTAATTTGAGAGAAAAAAGGTAAAGTTCAATTATTTTATAATGATTTTCATTTATAAAATTTATAACATAATAATTTTTTAAATAACTTAAATCAATTTTTAGTAAATTAAAATAAAGAAATATTGAAAGTATAGCACTGAAATATATGTATTTATGAAAAATATTATTGGTTTTGGTGTTAAGAATTTCTTTTATAGTGGTTAACATAGTAATACCTCCTTGTAAGAGATATTATAACATAAATTGAAAAGGAGTTGATAAAATGGAAGATGAAAAAAAGAATAAAGCAGGAAGAAAGGTAGCGTTAGGTTGTTTACCTTTTTTTATTTTGTTCTTATTATTGCCTGTAGTTTTAATATTTGCAATAGGTGGAGCAATGACAAATAACAAAGATTGTAACGGAAGTTCAATAAATGCAGGTGGGCATATTTTCGCAGAGGATTATGTGGTATTGCAGGGATTCGGTTTGACAGCTTGGGCAAGACAAAATATAGGAACTTTATACGGAAGTATAGGGCATACAGGAATAGATGTACAGCCTACTAATTTTAGAGATTTTAGTTCTGAAAAAGTAGGTGTACATACAATATCAGATGGAACAGTAGAAGCAGTAGCCTATACTGGTATAGGTGGAAATTATGTACTAATAGATATGGGAAATGGTAAACATGCTTATTATGGACATTTAAGAGAAGCTACAGTAAAACAAGGTGATCAAGTAAAAAAAGGTGACCAGATAGGAATTTTAGGTAATACTGGAGCGACAACAGTATATCATGTTCATTTTGAGGTACAGGAAAATCCACCTAGTTTGGCTACAAAAGATAGTTCGCCATATTTAGGTAAGGAAGTATTAAATAATGGAGATATAATAAGAGTAAGTGATAAATTAGAAACTCATGTAGAAAGTTCAAGTAATAAAAATTGTAATGGAGTTAATGGAATTGATACAGAGTTAGTAGGTAGTGATAATGCAGAGAAAGTTTGGAATTTCTTTAAAAAGCAAGGTTTTAGTGCAGAAGCAACAGCTGGAATAATGGGTAATTTTCAACGTGAAAGTGGAATGAATCCTGCAATAACAGAAATAGGAAATGGAATAGGTTTTGGACTTGCACAATGGAGTTTTGAAAGAAGAACAAAATTAGAAAATTGGTCTAAAGAAAATAATTTAGACGTAGCAAGTTTAACAGCACAACTTAATTTTACTATAGAGGAAATGAAAAATATTCAGTTTGGCTCGAAGTCTTTTGAAGATTTTAAAAATATTCGTGATGTATCAGAAGCAACAGAATTATTTGAAAGATATTTTGAAAGAGCAGGAGTTGTAGCATTAGCTGAAAGGTTACGTTTTGCAGAAGCATTTTATAGACAATATAAATAGGAGTATAGAAAAATGAAAGATTTTATAAAGAAGAATAAAAAAACATTATTATTGTTGATATTATTTGTGGTATTATCAGTTTTTACTTTTTATAAATTTTATAACAAAGGAAAAGAAGAATCACAACAACAAAATAAAGTGCAATACACACCTGCACAAGAAAAATATGAAAAAGATAATAAAGGATTACAATTTTTACCATATAGGATAATTAATGATAGAGATAATAAGAAAATAATGTTAGTGTTCGCAAAAAGTGAAACAGATTATAGTAGTGATTTTAAATATTATATAATGTTTAAAAATGAAAAAAAAGAACTGAATCAATTTCAAAATGATGAACATATGTTAGTATTAGAAGCTGATTTATTAGTAGATGATAATTTCAAGGTAATAATGGAAAATAATCGAGATAGTAAAGATAAACGAGAAGTAGAATTAAATTTACAAGAAGCAAAAAAATATGATTTAACAAAAGCTACAAAAGATAAATTTAATGAACATGAAAAATTATCACATCATATTATATCTAATCAAGGTGCTATAAAATCAGCAGAAAAAACATTAAAAGAACAAGAAGAATTATTAAAATTTACAGATGAAAAAATAGAAGAATATAATAAACAAGGAAAAACTGAAAGTGTAGCGAGATATAAGAAAGCTAAAGAAGAAGTAATATCAGAAATTAGTAAACAAACAAAGATAAAAGAAGAAAAGAAAAAAGAATTAGATAAATTATTTAAAGAAAATGAACAATTAGAACAAATGTTTGATGTATTATTTGGTGGATTGCATAAACATTAAATTTTGAATATATATTAATTTAGAGTAGATTAATTCTACTCTATTTTTTATTAGTGATAAAAAGGATAAGAGGTAGGAAAAGTGTATAAATATTTGGAGAGTTTGAACAATGAGCAGTTAGAAGCAGTATTAAGTAATGATAATGAAATAATGCTTGTAGCAGGTGCAGGAACAGGTAAGACAAATACAATAGTTAAGAAAATAATATATTTGATAAAAGAACAAAGGGTAATACCATATAATATATTGGCAGTTACATTTACAAATAAAGCAGTAAGAGAAATAAGAGAACGTGTAAATAATTCATTATGTACTAATCATTCAGGAGTAGTAGTAAATACATTTCATCAGTTGGCAAAAAGTATATTAGATAAAGATGACAATTACCAATTATTAGGTTATAAAAGTTTAAAAATATTAGAAGATGAGGGCAGAGAAAAAATATTAGATAAAATAATAAAGTATAATGAAATGTATAATAGAGTTAATGAGTTTAATAAAACTATTAAAGGATTACTTATAGATTTTAATGCAAAGAAAAATAATAGATATATAGAAAGTTCAAATAAAGAATATGAAGAATTATTTAAAGAATTGTATCACGCTTATGTATTAGAAGTATTTGCCAATGGATATATAGAATTAGATGATTTAGTAAATTTAGTAATAGTATTATTAGAACGTTATCCAGAAATAAGAAAAGAAGTAAGTTCAGCATTTGATTATATATTTGTAGATGAATATCAAGATGTAAATAAAGAGCAATATAAACTAATTAAATTATTAAAAAATAAAAATAAAGTATTGATAGTAGGAGATGAAGACCAAGCAATATATGGTTGGCGAGGAAGTAACTCAAAATATTTTAGAGATTTTCAATCAGAATATCCTGATTGTAGAGTTATAAAATTAGAAAGAAATTATAGGTCGACACAACAAATATTAAATTTAGCAGATGGTTTTATTAAGCAAAATAAAAATAGGATTGATAAAACATTGAAATCTGATAAAATAGGTGTCTTGCCAGATATACAAGAAATAAGTTCTAAAGAAAATCAAATAGAATTTTTATTTGATCAAATACAAAAATTGGGTTCAAATAAAAATGATATAGCAATATTAATAAGAAATAGAGATTTTGATTATTTATCAGATTTAAAATTGAAATTTGTAAAAAATGATATAGGATATACAATGGTTGGAGAATTTCCATTATTAAAGAGAAAAATTATAAAAGATTTAATGGCAGTATTAAAATTTTTAATTACAGATACAGATAATATTTCTTTAAGTAGAATAATAAAAAATATGAAATTAGGATTAGGAGAACAGTTTTATAATAAAATTGAAGAAATTTCTGTAGAGGAAAATATAAAAAGTTATTATCATATAATGAAAAATCATGAGAAATATGCTGATTTAAAAAGGTATAGTTCTAAAATAGAAAGTTTTATAGAAAAGTTTAAAGATTATAATATGGAAAAATCATTTGTAATAATTATAGAAAAAGTTGTTGAAGAATTTTTTGACGAAGTAATATTATCAGAATATCATTACTTACAAGAATTTATAAGAGAAGCAAATAGATATTATGAAAAAAATGGTTATATGACTTTAAATGAATATTTAGATTATATTCAATATTTTAAAGATACAGGAAAAACAGATAAAGTACAAATAATGACAATGCACGCAAGCAAAGGATTAGAATATAAAAATGTATTTGTAGTGAATCTTCATGAAAAATACCCTATGTTAAATAAAGCTAATTATGAAAAATTAGATAAAAATGACCTTGCAGGAATACAAGTGATAGAAGAAGAACGAAGATTATTATATGTAGCAATGACAAGAGCGAAAGAAAGATTGTTTGTATTAGGAAGTGCAGATAATATTTTTATAAAGGAATTAAAAGAAATTCAGGAAAATGTTTAATATAATTGACAATTAAATATTTTAGTAGTAAAATAGAAAACAAATACGGTATTTTATTGTTTGATATTTATGTAAATTTTGAATCTATTACTTATAATATTATCAATAATTTATAAGGGTATTTAATAAAGAAACTTCATTTAAAAATGAGGTTTTTTTATTTTATATATAAAAAAATAGTTGACAAAACAACGTAATTACGTTATAATAGTATTAAGAGTTAAGATAAAATAAAAAGAAGAATCAGCTAAGCAACTACCAATTACAAGCTAATTCTTCTAGTTCAAAGGATTCAATTAAAAAATAATTGAATAACCTAATTTTAAATTATTTTTTCTAACTTGTCAATATTATAAAATAAATAAGGAGAAAAACAATGTTAGTATTAAAATTTAAACGTAGAGGTTATAAAAAAGAAGTAGAGATAGAGGGTGCAAATTTTAGAGGTATATATTATGATTTGAGTATGTTATTAAATCCTAGTTTATCTACATTTGAGGAAGAGCAATATATATTGTCAGATGAAGATTATGACGAAGATTTTTATATGTATTTGTTAGAAACAGCAGAAGATGAAGCATTAGATTATTACAATAGTTTTGTAGAAAAGATTACAGATAGTAAATATAAAGATTTTATAGATTCAGTTATGCAAGGTGCAAATTATAGAGATTCAGATTATGAATTTTATTATAAAGGTGTATGTTATTTTGATAGTATAATTGATTATAGTAATTTAAGTTATAAAGAACAAGAACAAATTAATCAAAACTTGTTAGCAACAGGAAAAGTAGAAATAGATTTTAATGATAGATTATATACAGAAGATTATAACTTATATAAACAATTAGAAATAGAATTAGAAGATGAATAGAGGTGTAAGTTTAATGAAATTATTTGATAAAATAAAAGATATTGATTTTATAGCGTTAGTTGTAGAAGATAAAGGAAATGTATTAGTGTTAAGTGATAGATACGGAAATTTACAGTTTGAGGGTCGATTAAAAAATACTCCATTTGATTATATTTTAGAAATAAACGATAATTATTATAAAGAAAATAAAGTGTTGAGTGTTTCAAAAGTAGATGGTGAAATAATTTATCAAGAAATTTTATATATTGAGAATAGTTTAAATAAAGTAAGAGAAGCAATAAGAGATTATAGACTTTCATTTTATGAATAAAATAATAGATATAGTAGGCTTATAAGGGATAAGGTATAAAAGCCTTATCCTTTTTTTTAATTTAAACACGAAAGTGATCAAGTGAAAAAAAGGAGAAGAATTTTGAGGAAAAAAAATATTTTATTTGAATTATACCCTAGTTTAAGTTTTAATATTAGAGAACGAAGAAAACAGTTAGGATTAACACAAAAAGAATTAGGGAAGTTGGCTAATGTATCTTTTAGGACTATACAAAATTATGAGAATGGAATAACTCCACCAAGTTCGTATATAATAGAGAAAATAGCTTTAGCTTTAGAAGTTTCTGTAGAAACACTTATTAGTCAGTATAAATTTGATAATAATTTTTCTGCACAACAAATTTTAGAGAAAGTTACTCAAGATAAGGAATATAAATCAAGAGTTGATAATTTAATTTTAACAGATATAATTTTCGATATAGCTGATTTGGAAATAAGGTATCAAAATAATAAATTAGATGAAATTGTGCTTGATAAAAGTTTAGGTGGAAGAAATAAATTTAATTATGAAAGAAAGTATTATTTATTAAAATTAATGTTAGAACAAAAATTACAAAGTATGATTGAACAAATTAAAAGTGATATGATTGAAAATTATTCAGAAGTAAAGAAACTTTATAGAGAAACAGAAAAAGATGTTTATTATATTTATAAAGAGGGGTTAAAGTAATGCAGGAAAAATATATAAGAAATTATAGAGATAGAGAGTTATATAATAATAATGAAGAAACTAAGAAAAAAAGAATATATACAAATTTAAAAAGTGGTTCAAAACGATTTTTAAAAATAGCGACAAATGAACATTTATTGGAGTTAGAAAAATTATTAAACCAGGAAAAAAAGTCGAGAAAATTATAAAATATATATAAAAATAGTTGACAAAACAACGTAATTACGTTATAATAAAGGTAAGTTAGTTAAGCAACTACCGAAAAATAAACTAACTTAAAATACAAGTTCAAAGGAGAAAAACTATGATAAATAAAGAGAGATTAGCAGTAGGAGAAATATTATCAAGTTCATGGGGGTATGAACAAACAAATTGGGATTTTTATCAAATAGTAAAAATGAGTGACAAAAGTATTTGGATACAAGAAATAGATGTAGAAAGTAAGTCAAGTAGTTATATGAGTTATGAAGTTAGACCCATAAAAGATAAATTTAAAAAAGAATCAAAAGTGATAAGAAAAACAATAAAAGATTATATTAAGTTAAATGATTTTCAGTATTTAGACCATTATAATAATGGTGATGTATTATTAGAAACAAATTATTATTAAGAGAGTGTAAAAACTCTCTTTTTTTATTTGTAATATATTTAAATAGTAATAATAAAAGTAGCTAATATGTTAAAATAAAATAAAAAAGTGTTAAGGTATTATTTATGATAGATGTATTAGAACTTTTAAATTTTAAAGATAAGAGATTGAAATTATATCATTCAGAGAAGATTAAAGAAGATGATAAACAAGTAAATTATATATATGGTAGTATAAGTTATATTCCTAGAAAATGTCCAAAATGTAAAAATCAGGAATTATTAAAAAATGGTATAGATATAGTTAAGTTGCAAATATTAAATATTTGTGGTGTAAAATCATATTTAGTATTGGAAAAACAAAGAATACTTTGTCAAAAGTGTAATTATTGTTTTAGTGTAATGTTTAAAGATTGCAAAAAACATTGTAGAAAATTAAAATCAGTATCAAATGTGGTAGATTATCAGTTAGCAAAAACAAAAAATTCATTAAATGATATAGCTAATAGTAATGAAATATCAACATCTTATGTTCAAAAGCAAGTATCAAGATATAAGAAAAATATAAAAGTAAGAAAAGATACATTGCCAAAAGTATTAGGGATAGATGAAATAAATGGAGTTAGAACATATCAAGGTAAATATAATTGTTTAATATATGATATTGAAAATAAAAGAGTGAAAGATTTTTTAGTAACTAGGAGAAAACAATATTTAGATGAATATTTTTCAGGATATACACCAGAAGCAAAGGAACAAGTAGAATATTTTGTTACTGATATGTGGGATACTTATATAAGTTTGGCTAAGAAACATTTTAAGAGGTCTAAAATAATAATAGATAGATTTCATATAATTAAATTAGCAACAGAAACATTAAATAGAATAAGAATAGAATTGATGAATAAATATAAAGTTACTGATTTTAATTATAGAGTTCTCTACAGGTTTAGGGATCTCATAAAATTAAAATCAGAAAATGTAACAACTCATTATAAAAAATATAGGGGGTATAATTTTTATTCTGATTATGATGTAATAAGGTATATATTATCATTATCAGAAGAATTAGAAGAAGCATATTATTTAATGCAAGCTGTATTTGAAATGTTTGATAAGAAAGATGTATCAAAATTAGATGAAATATTTAGTGATACAAATATTAATCATTGGAAAATAAAATCAACTGTAAGAACGTATTTAAAATATAAAGAGTATATTATTAATTCTATTATATATCCATATTCTAATGGAGTAGTAGAATCTGCAAATAGAAATATAAAGAGATTAAAAAATAATGCTTGTGGCTATAGAAATTTTCAAAATTTTAGGACAAGGGTATTTATGATATTTAATTATTTACCAAAGAATAATAAACAGCAGGAAAGAAATAGAACAGGATAATTAATAGAAAAGAAAATAGAATATAATAATAAACCTATGTAAGAATAGTAGAGATAATAAAAATCAAAATTTTCTATTTGGTAGGTTTATTTGTTGTAAAAAAATTTAAAAAAAGTGTAAAAAACATAGAAAAAACTCATAAAAAAAGTTGAATTAAGCTATTAATATCAATGTTTTATGAGTTAAATATTTTTTTATCATTTTTTTTATCAACATCTATTGACAAAGAACCGAAATTTATTTAAAAAAAGGAAAAGTCATATCAATCTGATATGATTTTTTCTTTTTTACTATGAGAGATTAAGGTTATCTGATATAATATATTGAGTAAACTAGGGATAAACAGATTTGTAGAATATGATTAAATCAAGGATAGAACAAATTGTTTGGCAGTGGCAACTAATAATCTTTTCCTCACTTTGTTCGTTAAGATTAAAGTTGCTTTTGCATACGTTGTACCTAAGTGTTTTATGATTGCTTCGCTTCTTAAAACACAAATGTGCAATGCAATGCCCCCAAGTGATAAAAAAAGGAGCTTTTGTATGATAAAATTAGTTGTTACAGAAATAACAACGTAAAGTAAAATACAATTTAACGTTATAAAAGGCTTGCTATTAAGGAGTTTCAACGAATTAGATATAGAAAAGAATAGGTAGAAATATTTTTGATGTATTATAGGATTTAAATATTCTTCATAGAAAATTTTAATCGTTTAAAAGTTTAGTAATCGTTAGAAAGTATAAAGTCAAAAAGAATCAAGGATAATATAGGTAGTTAAAACCTCCTTCTTTAAATGGGGAGTTAATAAAAAAAATGTACACTTAGTTGTTTTAGAAATAACTAAGTGTACATTTTTTTTATCTTTTTACTAATTTTGTTTTTTGGGTTCTTTGTCAAATGCGGTTGATGAAGGAATTTATTAAGGAACTATGCCTTTTGGCATAGTTTTTTTTTTCACAGTCTAGTCTCCATTTCGTTCGCTACGCTACACTTCGTTACGTAAAATCTATGACAAATTTAATGGACAAGTTTGACTTATCTTAGAATATAATAATATCAAATAAAGTGGTTTCTTGATTTACATAAAAGGATTTATAGATTTTTTCTAATACTACCTTATTTTTTCTTTTTCTTTTTCTTAGATTTATTAGTTATTAATGTTCCGGTTTGTATTTTTTTTTCATTTTTTATTATTACTTTATGAGGAGGATAAAGTTTTTTACCGAGAATAACTTGAATGGTAAAAATTATTCCACTAATAGTAAAGTAAAGTCCAATTGCAGCGACATTAGAATAAGTTATAAAAATTAGCATAATAGGAGAAATCCAAACTGTAATTTTCCCCATAAATTCTGTATTAATGGGATTATCATTAGCCATTATTTGGTTTTGATTTTTTGTTGTTAATGTTAGTGATAATTTCCCGGCAATGTAGTATATTATAAATATTAAAATTAATATAATGTATGATTTTTCTCCTAAAGGGATATTCAAAAACTTAGCATTTAATATATCTTTAGAGTAAATTGGATTATATAAAGTATAGTACAATGCTGTAACGAAAGGCGCTTGAAATAAAATAGGAGCAAAACTTCCTAGTGATAGTGGATTACAATCATATTTTTTATAAATTGCAAACATTTCTCTTTGATTTTCTATTTGTAATGTTCTGTATTCTGCTTTTTTTTCTTTAGTTATGGCGCGAGCTTCTTCTGTTTGGAGTTCTTTTATTTTTTTTTGTATTTCTTCAAGTTCCGGTTTAGCTTTTTCCATATTCATGCTCATATTTTTTTGACGTTTATAGTTTTTAAGCATAAATGGAACAACAGCTCCACGTACTATTAATGTAATAATTATAATTGAAATTCCCCAGTTTCCAGTAAATGTATACAGTTTAGCTAAAAACATATCCATGTTTTTTACAAAAGTATTGTAAAAAAAGCCGTCTGTACTGGTTGCTGAGCAACCAGATATCAATATTGAAGTAAATATAAGAGAGATAACTAAATATCTTTTATTTTTGTTCATAAGTAATGATTCCTTTTGTAGTGTTATATAAATTATTTACATGCATTATAGCATAAAAGAAATTAAAATACAATGGAATATTAAAATTTAATTTTTTTTTAAAAATTTATATTGAAAAATTTATAATGCTATGGTATTATTTAATTGTAGGTTAATAATTTTTTTGGAGGGCTATATTCTCTTACTAATTAATTCCAAAAAATATATAATCTATTCTTATAAGTAACAATAAAATATTTAGAAAAAAAGGAGAAAACAAAGATGGAAAACTTTAAAAAGTATGATGAGTTAACAGAAGAAGAAATGAGAAATTTACAAGGTACAGAAGATGTTCAAGCAGAAACAACTCCTGTTTGTGCTTTTACTGCTGCCAGCTCAATTGTATGTGCTGATGTTGTAACAGTTACAATTTCTTTTGCAACTTGTAGATAACAGATAGATATAATTAAGAGAATATAGCTTACTAATATTAAAAGGAAGAAAATATGGATTATAATAAAATAACATCATTTAGTGAAAAATTATCAAATTTAGCTAAGTTAGAAATACAAGCTAAAGATTTAAAATATTATGAAGATTGGATAAATAGAAATACTTTATTAACTAATGAAAATTTTAAAAGTATTTCAAAATTAATGTATGGAAGTATAGATAATTATAGACATATATTAAGTTCAAATTTTTTAGAAAAAGAAAAAACTGAAAATTATTATGAAGAAATTTTTAGTGTAATTATGGAATTTTATATTAATAGTAAGAAACAATATAATAGTACGTTTTATCCTATGAGAGGTTTTATAGAGTATGTAGAGACTAAAATGGAGATTAGTGTTAGAAATTTAAAAATAGAATCTATTATCAAAAGTAGGGTATTATCTTCTTATATAAATATGATTGATTCTATTTTTATAAATAGTATAGTTGATGATATAAGATGGTATAAAGAAAATAAAAAATTGAATGGGAAAAGCAAAGAAACTAAGTATTCTAATTATGTATTTGATAGATTTTCAAATAATAGTATAGAATGTTTTTTTTATAAGTATCAATATTTATTTAAAATATTAGTCGATAGGACTGCATATTTTATTGAAAATATAAATACACTTTTTTATAGATTAGATAAAGATTTTCATGATTTACAGAGTAATTTTAGTATAGAAAGTGATATTCTAACTAATATAGATTTTAATGCGGGTGATACTCATAATAAAGGTAAATCAGTAATTATATTAAGTTTTAATGATAAGAAGATAGTATATAAACCTAAAAAATATGATACAACAACTGTTATTAATAGTATATATGCATATTGTAATAGTAATTATAATACAAATTTTAAATTAATTAATATATTATCAAGAAAAAATTATAGTTATGAAAATTTTATATCAAGTAAAGAGGTTAGTGCTATGTCTGATATAAAGAAATTTTATAGAAACTATGGGGAATTATTAGGACTAGCATACATATTGAAAGCAACAGATTTACATTTTGAAAATATAATAGCACATGGTGAGTATCCAGTAGTAATTGATACTGAAACTTTTTTCCAGCAGAATATTCCTTTAAAATTTATAGATCATGCAAATATAAATATAAAATATGATTACATGAACTCTGTAATAACAACAGGTTTAATTCCGTTTAAAATTCTAACAGAAAGGAGTAAAGATAAAAGAGAGGGTATTGATATAAGTGGTTTAAGTGTAGGTGGTACCAAAATACCTTTTAAAACATTGTCTATAGTAAATAGAGGATCTGAGGATATAAAATATGAATATGTAACTAAAAATATTCATAAATCTAATAATGTACCTATTTTCAAAGGAGAAATATATTCTTATATTAATTATAAAGAGGATATTAAAGAAGGTTTCTATGATTTTTTAAAAAAAATAGAAAATAATAAAGAAGAATTTAAAAAATCTTTAAAAGAATTGGCTAATGATTTAGTAGTAAGAAATGTATTAAGAGGTACTCAACGATATTGTGATTTATTGATGTATTCATATCATCCAGAATGTTTAAAAGATATAAGAGAAAGAGAAAAGACATTAGAAAATTTGTTCAGTTATAATTTTAATAATAAGGAAATATGTGTAAGTGAGTATTATCAATTATTGTTAGGCGATGTTCCTATATTTTATAATAAAATAAATAGTAAAGATTTATTTTCTGAAGATAAATATATAAATAATGTATATTCTAGTCCAATTATAGATTTAGTTATTGAAAATATAGATAAATTAGAAGAAAAAAATATAAAGAAACAATTGCTATATATTGATTTTTCTTTTAATACGTATAAAAAATATGAAATAAAAGATAATGTGGTAAGAGAAAATTCAGATATAAGTTATGATTTTTTAGACTCTTTATTAATTAATACATATAATGAATTAGAAGAAAGTATGTATATATGTGAAAAATCTAAAACAGTTAATTGGCTTGATATTACTACGAGAGACTTTGGTGATAATATTACTGGGTTAGAAGACAATATGTACGATGGATTATCTTCAGTATATATATTTTACGTTATATATGAATATAGATTTAAAATTAATTGTAGTAAAATAAAAAATTATATAAAAAATACGATAAAATCATTGAGTGAAAATTCCAATAAAGGATATAGTGTGTTTTATGGGAATTATAGTTTAATATACCCTTTATTGCTTGATTATAAATTAAATAAAAACAAAGGTTCTTTAAAATATGCTGAAAAACTAATATTAGATTTCTATGAAAATTTATCTGAAAATCATGATTATGATTGGATTAGAGGAATTAGTAGCTATATTAAATTATGCTATGTAGTGTATGATATAACTAAAAAAGATAAATATTATACAATATATAGTAATTTATTAAAAGGGGCAATTATTAAAAATGTTAATTCAGATAATAGTTTTGCTCATGGAATAGGTAGTTTATATCATGTATATTCTTTAGATAGTAAGTATAATATATATTCTAGTCAAATCAATATGAAATTAGTAAATAATAATAGTTGGTGTAAGGGAAATATAGGAATAGTATTATCATGTATATCATCTAATAAATCTAAGAATGATATTTTAGGTTTATTATCAACATTTATGCCAGAAGAGTTTGAAAATGATAGTTTATGTCATGGTAATGCAGGATTATTAGAGTTAATTATAACTTTGGAAACTAGCTATGGAATCTTTACATATTCAGACTTAAAAAAAGCTATAATATCAAGAATGATGAATGAATATAAAGAAAATTTATATTTTAGATTACAGGGGCGAGTATACATGAAATCTAAAAGTATATTTGTAGGATATCTAGGTGTTGTGTATCAACTATTTAGAATTTTAGACAGAAATATTCCAAATATACTACTGTTAAATTATAATTAGGAATAAATATATATGAATAAAATTTATAGTAATAGTTTTATGTGGGCGTATAAAAGGGTTATGCCTAAAAGAATTACAACTAGCAAAGAAATAAAAATAGCAGTAATAGATAGTGGAGTAGATAATGAACATCCAGAGATAAAAAATAATGTATTACAAGGTAGGGATTATTTAGGGGATAATACACATGGATTAATAGATACTTTTGGACATGGAACACAAGTTTCGGGAGTGATACTGATTTTAAACAGAAATGTGAAGATAATTCCTTATAAAGTTATGAAAGAATTTAATGATGGTATATCATTGAATATAATCAAAGCAATTTATGATGCTATTGAAGATGGTGCTAAAATTATAAATATAAGTTTAGGAAGTTATAAAAATCCTAATATAAAAGAAGAAAAATATATTATAGATATGTATATTAAAGCAATCCAGTATGCTAAAGAAAATAATGTGATAATAGTTGCTTCTGCTGGTAACGAGGGAAATGATTTGAGTAAGTTTGATAAGATACATGTACCTGGAGGATTGGAAGGTGTTGTATCAGTAGGAGCTAGTACCAGAAATGGAAATTTGGCAAATTATTCAAATTATGGATTAATTAATATAGTAGCCCCAGCAGGGAATTATGAATATGATAACAATAGGAAAATTATAAATGTTGAGGAAATGGTGTTTACATATACTTCAAATACATCTCCATTTAATGTTATAGGATATATGGGGGGATTGTCAAGAGGATATACGTTTAGTTTTGGAACAAGTATTGCTACTCCATTCGTAACTGCAGCTTTATCTGTTATTATAGGAAATAATTATAATATAACAACTGGTGAGGCATTAAGAGTTCTTTATAATAATGCAGAAAGCACATGTAGTGATGAGAGATTAAATGAGTATAAGGAAGTAAGAATAAGATAATATATTAAATAATAAAATACTATTTCTGAATGGTTTTTATGTACGAAGTAAGTTTTTTGGAATCTATATAAAACAAATCACATTTCTAATACTGTTTTAGAGTTATCAGATGATTTAATACCAGCAGAAAGTAAAGTTTATCCTTTTATTAAAAAATATTCACAAAATCACACGAGTATTACTGTTACTCTGTTGAAGGAAGTCATCCTCAACAGTTAGAAAATATTTAGAAAAATTTGTATCATTAGGATTAATTGAAACATAAGGAAATAAAAAATAGAACCTATATGTCAGTAGAATAATATTTATAGTAGTAGGTAATATAAATATTTTGTACGTTTGTCAATGATGTGAGACAAAAAATAATAAAAATAAAAGAAAGATATGATATAATTTTTTTGAAAAAATTATAAATAACTTACTAGAATTAGGAGGCTTATTCGCTAGAGATAAAACAGCTTTTTGATTTAATGTAGTCAAGGGGTTTCGAAACAAACTAGCGAAGCCCTTGAATATATTAAGAAAAAAGCTAAAATACAAAAGCGAATAAGTCTTTAAGTTATATTTAACAACTGTTTTCTCTTTTCAACAGTAGACAACCAACCGAAAGTTGCATAGAAAGTCTATTAGAATAGTATAAATAACAATTCATTTGCAATTTTTAATCATCATAAGAATAAAAATTTAAAGTAGAATAGAAACGTTCATTATCATTTTTATGACTGAGTTTAACCTTACCATTATGCCTAGGTGTTCTAGGTCGAATTAATTCATGAATAATACCTAGTTCGTTACATAAAACACCAAAAAGATGACTGAGTTTAATTTCTTTAAAATAACTGAATTCAGCCCTATTGTCAGTTTGTATGGTATTGGGTTTGTATCCAAAATAGTCAATAGTCATTTTAATAAATTGAATAGTAGAGTAGGAACTTTATTCCTTAAAGTTTAGGGACATACACCTTCTTCTTCTTTTTTTTTTATATTTAAAAAAATCCAGTTTTTTAAGAACACGAAAAAGAGAGCAAGGATGCCTGTTATATTTTTTCTTTGTTTTAAGTTTATAGAATAGCTCAACTAAAGAAATCTTAGGATTACGTCTAATATAGCTTTTGATCCAAGATATTTCTACATCTGTATAAGAATTAGGGTGTTTAGATAAAGTTTTATGAGAGATTTATCAATTAATGATTCTTTAGTACCATCAAATTTTTTATTCCATCTCATAAGAGATGCTTTTGATATTTTATATCTTCTACATACAAATTTTATAGAGAGACATCTTCCGTATGTTTTTACTGCGTAAAATTCTGTTAATGTATGAGATAAATATCTTTGAGTCTGTATTGTTTTTTTGTATTAAAATAGTCATGAGAAAAAAGCTTCTTTATTATTTGTATGACTACTTATAATAATTTTACCAGCTTTCTTCTTTTTTTTTATTTTGTCTCACATCTATTGTAACACTTCAGTTTGGTTTATACCACGATAAATAGAGTTTTTAATTTCATTAGTAGAAAGTGGAAGGGGAGCTGACAATGTTCTTTCCTTTGTAGTAATTTCTAGTTTCCAACCTATAGTAAGAAATCCTTCTTTAATACGTCCTTTTCCTTTGGGATTAATAATAATTTGTTCTTCAATTTTATGTTTAATAGATAAGTTAGCTTGTTTTAGAATGTCTTTCCAGTCTTTACCAAAAATATTTAGAGCACGATTTGAGTTAATCTTGTTTTCTTGAAATTCATTTGACGGTAATTTGCAGCTGATTTTTATTTCTGAATAAGTAGTATCATTATATAAAAATTTAGATGAAGAGTTAAAAATATTTATGACATGTTGTTCCAATTTTGAATGTTTTTTTCACCCATACAAAAGTCTCCTAAAAAGTAATATTTTTATTTATAATTAATTATATACAGATAAGATTAATTACATATCATTTTTATAAAAGTTACTACTAGGGTACATAATTTTTTATTTATATATAGTCTTATCTATTAAAGATTTTTGTTAACTCTCGTTCTAAATTGACTTGTTTTACGGCCCAATGTGTATTATTAAGTTCGAATCTTTCGATTCCAAGTTCTAAGCTATTTTTGTATAGAACATCAAGTTGAAATTTACTGTGGATTTCAAAAACTACTTTTACAGAGTTGCCTGAAACATCTATTCTTTTTACGTAACCAAAGCAAACTAAATTTTCTTTATTATTTTTATTGCCCCCTTGATCTGCCACGAAAATAGTAGGTAGTAAAGTCAAAGTTTCACGTTCTTTCATGCCTAATATAGACAAAGGTTTGACTAAATCATCGCACCATGCATTTATAACCCTGTCTTTATGAATAATAAATGATCCAGTTGTTGCACTTCCATTTTTGTAGTCCGCATGTTCTATTCCCCCAACAATTAAATTATAAAATATATTATAATCAATCATGCTATTATTGGTATGAGAGAAAGATGTTTGATTGTATGTAAATACAAAGTTATTATAATTTATTTCTTTGTTTATATTATTTTTTAATATAGTATTGTTATTTTTCATTAAATGATTTGTTTTATCAAAATTATTGACATGAATACTTTGATTAATTGTTTGTCCGATAGGATGTGTTAATTTCCACTGTGTATATGCTCCATTTTGAGTAAAATACTTTTCAATTGTCGTTCTTCCTAATTTATTATTTTGTTTTTTATCTATTATATATATAAGTACACTAATTAGAAAAATTTCAATTTCAATAGTATGAGTATATTTCAATTCTTTTTTTTCTATTTTTTTCATATGTGTCGTTTTAAAATATGTATTATCTGGAATAGAGGTGTCATTAGTAATAATTTCTAAAATAGCTTTTGTAAACCATTCTAATTTTGCTTCAGATAAAAAAGTAGTAATAAATGAAGTTGTCTCATCTAGAATTTCCCAACAACTGTTTTTAACTCTATCTCTAAATATTTTTACTGTACTTGAATCTGTAAAAGTTATTATAGAGCTATTATTTATCTTACATCTTTTATAACGCGATGTATCTTTTTTTAATGTAGCTGGTGAGGCTATAACTTCCTCACCTGTAACAAGTTTAATTAATCCTTTTAATATATTTGAATCAGATACTGAACTTTTTTTACAGTTTAGTTTTTCCCTAGAATTAACCGGAGTTTTTTTTGCTTCAATTAGTAAATTTAACAATATTCCTCCACACAAATATGGATAGTGTTCATTAGACATCTTCATGCCCCCCTTTTTATATAAAAATAGTAACGTTAGTAACCGTAGTAACGCTTGGTAACTATTGCAAGTAACCAAAGTAACGTTAAGATATATAGTATAAATAATAAAAAATCTATATTTTAGAAAACGGTTGTTTATAGATATATTATATCACATTCGGAAAACCGTATAAAGATTAAATTTCAAATAATCTGTAAAATATACAGAATTTATTATTTAAATATAATTACTCAAAAAGTCATAGTGGCCACTAAGACGGTGAGATACAAATGAATTAAATAGATAAGTCCGAGATAACGATAAAGGTTATTTTGCTAACTTATTTAAAATTCTATGTGCTTTCCGTAAATTTAGTGTACCATTTTTTACACTACAGAAGTCTCATAGTAATAAAACTTCATTTGTGATCTCACCTGAGTGGAAAAGAGGTCACTATGGTGATTATTACAAAAACAAATAAAAGATTTATTACACTACGTACTAGAAAAACTTATCAAGATGATAGAATGACTTATAGTTATGAGTTTGCAGATGGTGATAAATATACTTTAGAAATTGATAAAGATGGAATCACAGAAGCGGATATAAAATTACTTCATTCGATAGATGATAGTGAGGTCTATAATAATTGTAAAAATGCTAGACCGGGAAGAACAAAAGAAGAAAAAGACATAATAAAAGCTTGGAGAGAAAACTTTATAGAAGAATTTAAGAATAATCATGGTTATGAACCTCAAAAATCAGATGTAGATTATTATGAAAATGAGGAATTTCCAAGAAATTATAATTTATCTCTAGATGCAGATTTAGTTAATTCTGATAAATCAGCTATAGAGAATATGGTTTTAAAAAATACAGAATTTGAATGGTCAGATGAAATTTTAACCGCATTTGAAATACTGACTAATAATGAGAAACTAGTTATTGAAAAAATCTATTTAGAAAACATGAAGAAAATAGATATTGCAGCTGAAATGGGAATATCTAATGCGATGGTGACAAAGTATCATAAAAAAGCATTAGAAAAACTAAGAATGAAAATTTAATTAAAAAATGTAAGAAGGGGTTAAAAATACTCCTTCTTTTTTTGACTAAGATATGTAGGGGTTAACTTACAAATTATAAATAGGAGGGATACTGATGAAACATAAGGTTATTATCAATGTATCAGATTCAAATCATAAAGAGATTCAAATTTTAAAAGCATCTCGAATAACGATACCAAGGAAAATTGTTCAGTGGTTATTTGGAGAATATACTCAAGTATACTTACTAAAACCTGGTCAGACAATTCATTCTGTAGATGTTAAAGAAATTAAGAAAGGGGTGAATCTATATGAGTCAAACAAAACAATTGCTTAGTGTTATAGAGGATATAAGACGATTAGCGGATAGTCTTCAAAGTCTTTGTGAAGTAATGACTGAGGGAAAATTAGAACAAACTTCTGTTGAAGAAAAATCAAAAGTAGTCGAAGATGTGAGTTCTGAATTAATAACTAACTCTACTAAAGAAGAGCAAACAATCTCACTTGAAGAAGTACGTGGGGTACTAGCTAAAAAAGCCCAAGAAGGTAAGCAAGCAGAGGTAAGAGAGTTAATTAAAACTTATGGTGTAAGCAAGCTATCAGAAGTTGAAGCTAAACACTACGTTGAACTAATGAAGAAAGCTGAGGAACTTTAATATGGGAAAACATGCTTTGTTGAATGCATCAAGTGCTCATAGATGGCTTACTTGTCCACCGCTACCAAGATTAGAAAACTTCTTTGAAAAAGAAGTATCTGAAGTAGCAAATGAAGGTACTGATGCTCATAGACTATCTGAATATAAGCTAAGAAAAGTATTAGGAGAAAAAGTTAGAAAACCTAAGCTAAAATATTTTGATAAGGATATGGATAGTTATACAGATGATTATGTTAATTATATAGTAGAAACAATAGAAAATATTAAGAAATCTACTAAAGATCCGATAGTTTTAATCGAACAAAGGTTGGACTTTTCAAATTATGTCCCAGACGGTTTTGGAACAGGAGATTGTATAATAATTGCGGATAAGATACTACATATTATTGACTTAAAATATGGACGTGGAGTCGAAGTAAGTGCTGAGGAAAATCCACAGATGATGCTATATGCACTTGGTGCATTAAATATTTATGATGCTTTATATGATATTGATGAAGTTGTTATGACTATTTTCCAACCGAGAAAGTATAATATTTCATCTAGCAAAAAATCAGTAGAAGAACTTAAAAATTGGGCTGATACTGTTCTTAAAGAAAAAGCAGAGTTAGCTTTTAATGGACTTGGGGTTGTAACTTATGGACCTTGGTGTCAGTTTTCTAACTGTAATGTTGTATTACGCGCTCGAAAAGATTATCATGATAAACTTATGAGGTTTCAACTTCGTTCACCTCATCTATTAAATGATGCTGAGATAGAAGAGGTACTAGAACATATTGATGATCTTGTGAAATGGGCTAGTGAAATAAAAGAATATGCAACTAAAATAACCTTAGAGAATGATAAAGAATGGTCAAATTATAAATTAGTAGAAGGTCGCTCTATTAGAAAAATTAAAGATGAAGAAAGAGTCGCAGAGATATTAGAAGAAAATGGATATAAGGATATTTATAAAACAAGTTTAATAACATTAACCGAGCTTCAGAAATTATTAGGAAAAGATAAATTTAATGAACTTCTAGGAGATTATATAATAAAACCTGAAGGTAAACCAACGCTTGTTTTAAAAAGTGATAAAAGAAAAGAAATAGTTAAACATGATGTAAATAAAGAATTTAAAGTAATGGAGGAAAAATAATCATGGCAATAAAAGATACAAAAGTAGTAACAGGAGTAAACACAAGATTTTCATATTTTAATGGTTGGGAGCCAGTTTCAATTAATGGTAGCAAGGAAAGATACAGCGTATCAGTATTGATTCCAAAATCAGATACTAAAACTATTAATGCTGTGCATAAAGCAGTAGATGCAGCAATTGAAGACGGATTAGCGAAGTTTGGAGGAAAAAAACCTAATAAAGCTACACTTAAATTACCACTACGTGATGGAGATGTCGAAAGAGAAGATGAAGCATACAAAGGACATTATTTTATTAATGCTAATTCAACTACAGCACCTCAAATTGTAGATAATAATGTGCAACCAATATTAGATCGCTCAGAAGTTTATAGCGGTTGCTATGGTAGAGTATCACTAAACTTCTATGCATTTAATTCAAATGGAAATAAGGGAATTGCTTGTGGGCTAGGAAATATTCAAAAACTTCGTGATGGTGAACCTTTAGGAGGACGCAGTAGTGCAAGTGATGATTTTACAACTGAAGAAGATGAAGAATTCTTAGCTTAGGAGGATGAAAGAATGAATATTTCAGAGATACTTAATCTATTAATTGTTTTACTTGCAGCAACTTATGTTGGTGAGTTTATAATAACAGAGCTAGTAGACTTGTATGTAAACATAAGGGAGAAACTAAGAAAATGAAGACTATAAATATTGATATTGAAACATTCTCTAGTATCAATATATCAAAGTCTGGGGTATATAAATATTTAGAGAGTGAGGACTTTGAAGTCCTCCTCTTTGCATATTCTATAGACGGAGGTAAAACTGAGATAGTTGATATAGCCAATGGAGAAGAATTATCTGAAGAGATAATACAAGCGTTATTAGATGATAATGTCATTAAGTGGGCATTTAATGCACAGTTTGAACGAATATGTTTATCGAGATTTTTAAAACTTCCTAAAGGAACATATTTAAATCCAAAAAGCTGGAGATGTACTATGATTTGGAGTGCATATATGGGATTGCCATTTTCTCTTGAAGGTGTAGGAAAAGTATTAGGACTTGAAAAGCAAAAATTAATTGAAGGTAAAGATCTGATAAAATATTTTTGTGTACCTTGTACCCCGACGAAATCAAATGGATTTAGAAATAGAAACCTTCCATATCACGATAAAATAAAATGGGAGGCTTTTAAAACCTATAATATTCGTGATGTTGATACAGAAAAAGAAATACAATGTAAACTTATGAAGTTTCCAGTACCCGATTTTATATGGGAAGAGTATAATTTAGACCAAGAAATTAATGATAGAGGAATTAAAGTAGACTTAGATTTTGTAAATAGAGTGATAGCCATAGATGACAAAGTAAGAACGAAGTTAATGAGTGAATTACAAATTTTGACTGAGTTAGAAAATCCAAACTCAGTAGTTCAGCTAAAAGGTTGGTTGAGTGAACAAGGTGTTGAAACTGAAAGTTTAGATAAAAAATCAGTTAAAGAACTTGTTAAGGTTACCAAAGGAGAAGTATCAAAAGCGTTAGCTTTGAGAATGCAGTTATCAAAATCATCTATAAAGAAATATCAAGCTATGAAAGATGTAGCTTGTGAGGATAATAGATGTAGAGGAATGTTTCAATTTTTAGGTGCTAATAGGACCGGGAGATTTTCTGGGCGTAATGTACAATTACAAAATCTACCAAGGAATACTATGAAAGAACTCTTTGAGGTTAGATCAATAATAAAAAATAGAGATGAAGATATTCTTGAATTATTATACGATAATGTACCAGATATTCTTTCACAACTTATAAGAACAGCTTTTGTTCCAAAAGAAAATATGAAGTTTTATGTAGCTGATTTTTCATCAATAGAAGCAAGAGTTATCGCATGGCTTGCGGGAGAAACTTGGCGAGAGGAATTGTTTAAAAAAGATGGGGATATTTATTGTATGTCAGCTTCACAGATGTTTGGTGTTCCTGTTGTTAAACATGGCATAAATGGTGAATTAAGACAAAAAGGTAAGATAGCGGAGTTAGCGTGTGGCTACGGCGGATCAGTAGGAGCACTAACTGCAATGGGTGCTCTTGACATGGGACTTAAAGAAGATGAATTAAAGCCACTTGTTTTATCATGGCGAGAAGCAAATCAGAATATAGTAGCACTTTGGTGGGCAGTAGATAAAGCTATAAAAGATGCGATAGTTATGAAAGGTTTGACTAGAACGCACGGAATAGAGTTTGAATGTAGGAGTGGATTACTTCGAATAACACTACCAAGTGGAAGAAAACTAACATATATTAAACCAAAAATTGAAATTAATAAATTTGGAGGTGAATCAGTCACTTATGAAGGAGTAGGTGTAGCTAAAAAGTGGGAGAGAATAGAGAGTTACGGACCTAAGTTTGTAGAGAATATAGTACAGGCCATTTCAAGAGATATACTGATGTTTTCTTTACAAAATTTAAGTGTATATAATATTGTAGCCCATGTTCATGATGAAATAATTATAGAGGCGTTCGAGAATACAAAGCTAGAAGATATTTGTGAAACTATGAGTCGAGTACCTTATTGGGCAAAGGGATTGATACTTACTGCAGATGGATATACGTGTGAGTTTTATATGAAAGATTAAAAATTTGAGTGAGAGGTTAAATTCTCACTCTTTTTTATTGCCTGTGATATGGAGGGATAGTAATATTCCTCATTAAATATAATTACAGGAGGTAGTTCAATATGAAGGAACTAATACCAAAAAATGAATATGGTTTATTCGCAGATAAAAAGGATATTGCAAGAGTTGACAGTTTGTATGTGGCAGAGTTTTTCGAGAAAAATCATAAAGAAGTTTTAAGAGATATTCGAAATATAGCAGCTCCCAATTCTGGGTTGAGTAAAGAATTTGCTGAGCGCAATTTTGCGCTGGGGTCATATAAAGATAAGCAAAATCAAAAACGACCTTGTTATTATTTAACACGTGACGGTTTTACTATCTTGGTAATGGGGTACACAGGGAAAAAAGCATTAAGATTTAAAGAATTATATATTAGACGTTTTAATGAAATGGAAGAACTTATTAAGTCTTTAGTAAAAGCAAGAACTGAGTTTCCATTATTAACTGAAAATATCAAATTACTTCATGAAAAGCCAAAACCGTATCATTTTAGTAATGAATGTGACATGATTAATCGTATTGTTTTAGGAAAGTCTGCAAAACAATTCCGTTTAGAGAATAATCTTGAAAATGGGACTAGTATTCGTCCTTATTTAACAGAGGTTCAAATTAACTTGATTGAAAAATTACAAAAGGTAGATATCGGACTTTTGGTCGCTTTTCCTAACTATGAAGATAAGAAGCGACATTTAGAGTGGTACAAACAAAAATGGGAGGAAAAAATCAATGAGTAAGAGTCAAAGGAAAATCAAATTAGAAAAGAAAGAGGCTTATAAATCTTTGGTCTATATTTGCGCTCCGTACAGAGGAGATATAGAAGCGAATATTAAAAAGGCTATAAAGCTAGGAAGACTTGCTTATATGGAGGGTAATATTCCAATAATACCTCATGTGTTATTTCCATTTATGGATGACTCAAATGAAGTAGATAGGAAAAATGCTATGTTTGCGGATATCATTCTACTTGGAAAATGCAGTGAAATCTGGGTTTTAGGTGACAATATCACAGAAGGTATGAAAGTAGAAATTGATATAGCTAAAAAACATCATAAAACTATAAAGTATTTTACGGAGGTAAAGTAATATGAGGTTAACTATTCATAGATCAAACTTTCAAGGTAACGCTAAGAATTGTACTTATGATGTTAAGCGTTTAATTGAAAATATAGAACAATTAAAAGAGGTAGTATGTTTTGATCACGTATGTGCTAATTTTAAAAATAATTATCGAAATAAAGATAATTTCTTAGAGTGTGACTGTGATGTTTTTGATTGTGATAATGAACATAGTGATAATCCAAATGATTGGATTTATCCAGAAGATTATGAGTATTTACTTGAAGGAGCAAGTCACGTTGTAGTTCCTAGTCGAAATAATAATAAAGAAAAGAATGGGAAAGTAGCTAGACCTAGACATCATGTTTATATCCCGCATAGGTTATTTTTGACATCAGATGAGTGTGAAATTTTTAAAAAACAGGTGTATGAGAAATATAACTTTTTTGATAAAAATGCATTAGATTGTTCAAGATTTATTTTTGGGAATATTACTGATGAAGTTATTTGGTTTGAAGGTGAAAAGAATCTAGATGAAATACTTGGAGTTGCAGATGCTTTTACGCTTTTAGAATCAAAGGAGCATACACCAGTAATTGAACAAGGTAGTCGTAATTCTACTATGAGTCATTTAGCTGGAAAGATTATAAAACGATACGGAGCAACCGATGAAAGTTATTCTATGTATTTAGAACAAGCCTCTAAATGCACACCACCTTTAGATGACAGCGAACTTAACTCCATCTGGTATAGTGCAACTAAGTTCGGAAAGAAAATTGCTAGTCAAGAAGGGTATATTAAACCCGAAGATTACAATCAGGAATTTAAATTTAAGCCTACAGATTATTCAGATGTAGGTCAAGCTATAGTTCTTTCTAGAGAGTTTCAAGACAGAATAAAATACTCTCCAGCAACCGATTATTTAGTTTATAACGGAAGCTACTGGGAGGAGTCTGTACCAAATGCTCAGGCTGTAGCACATGAACTAACTGAACTTCAATTAAAAGAAGCGTATGATGAGATAAATCTATGTCTTAAACAATTAACTGACGTAGGAGTTATGCCGATGATAACAAGTTTAGGTATGAAGAAAGTTAAGGAAAACTTGGATGATAACCAAAGAAGAATAGTTGAAAAGTATGAACAAGCTTTAGCTTATGAGAAGTATGCTATTAAAAGACGTGATAGTAAAAATATCTGGTCTACATTAAAAGAAGTGCGTCCTTTAATTCAAATAGAACCTACTTCACTTGATAGAGATGAGTTTTTATTAAATACACCAAGTGAAACTTATAATCTAAAAACGGGTCTTTCAAAAGAACATGACTACAATGATTTTATAAGTAAACAAACAAGTATTGATCCATCAAATAAAGGTAAAAAATTATGGGAAGAGGCGCTAAGGACATTTTTTTTAGGTGATGAGGAACTCATAAAATATGTTCAAAAAATAGTAGGCTTAGCTGTTGTTGGAAAGGTTTATGTCGAAGCGTTAATTATTGCTTATGGTGAGGGGAGTAATGGTAAAAGTACATTTTGGAATGTAGTAGCGAGGGTTCTTGGCAGTTATAGTGGGAATATATCTGCAGACATGCTAACTGTGGGATGTAGAAGAAATGTAAAACCTGAACTAGCAGAGGCAAAAGGGAAACGACTTCTTATTGCAGCTGAACTTGAAGAGGGAATGAGAATGAATACATCAAACGTAAAACAACTTTGCTCGACAGATGAAATTTTTGCTGAGAAAAAATTCAAATCACCATTTAGTTATGTTCCTTCACATACTCTTGTTCTTTATACTAATCACTTGCCAAAAGTAGGTGCGATAGATAATGGAACGTGGAGAAGACTTATTGTAATTCCTTTTAACGCACAGATTAAAGGCAAAGGTGACATCAAAAACTATGCTGATTACCTTTATGAAAATGCTGGGGGTGCAATTTTAGAGTGGATACTCACTGGATCGAAAGAAGTAATCGAAGCTAACTTTAAGCTAGAAAAACCAAAAGTAGTAAAAGATGCTATTGAAAAATACAAAGAGGACAATAACTGGCTAGGAGAATTTTTAGAAGAATGCTGTGAAATTGATATCAGTTATACTGAAAAAAGTGGGCTGCTTTACTCCGAGTACCGAGCTTTTTGCATGAGGACTGGAGCTTTTACGAGAAGTACTACAGACTTTTATAATGCACTTTTGAGTGAAGGATTTAGAAAAAGAAAAATGACTAAAGGATCTTTTATTTATGGATTAAAATTAAAATCTAATTTTTTAGAGTAGTGTAAGTTTATGATGGTCAATTTCAATACTTTTTATAAAGTGAGTGTGATTTACAAAAATAAAAAAGTTATGAAGAAGACTGTCATGGAATTTATTGAAACCCTATTATATCAACGTTATGACGACTTATGATAGTCATATATATATAACCTTTCTATAATAATAAAAAAATAATATATATATAATATAGGTAAATGGGGTTCATGGTCTTACACTTTTGGAGGAGAGTATGCTAGAAAGCTTAATAGAACAACATTTAGTAAAAGAAGTTAATAGAAGAGATGGTTTATGTTTGAAATTTAATAGTCAAAGTATGACAGGAATTCCAGACAGAATAATATTGATGAAAAATGGTACTGTTGGTTTCGTTGAGGTTAAGCAAAAAGGTAAGAAACCAAGACCACTTCAAGAATTAAGAATGAAACAATTAAGGCGGTTAGGATTTAAAGTATACACACTTGATGAAAAAGAGAAGATAGGAGAAATCTTAGATGAGATATGTAGCACATAATTATCAAAATTATGCCAAAGATTTTATTTTAGCACATAAGGTATCTGCTTTGTTCCTTGACTGTGGTTTAGGTAAAACTATAACAACACTTACAGCTATAAATGAACTTATGTATGATAGTTTTGAAATTAGTAAAGTACTAATTATAGCCCCGTTAAGAGTAGCCCAGTCAACGTGGAAAGATGAAATAGAAAAATGGGATCATCTCAATCTCTTAAGATATTCAATTGTAGTTGGAGATGAAAAAGAAAGACTAAAAGCTTTAAAACAAAACTCAGACATTTATATCATTAATCGTGAAAATGTAGATTGGCTAGTAACAAAAAGTGGAATAGACTTTAACTTTGATATGTTAATTATTGATGAGCTCAGTTCATTTAAATCGCATACTTCAAAACGATTTAAAAGTTTATTAAAAATAAGACCTTACTTTGAAAGAGTGGTAGGTCTTACTGGGACACCAAGTAGTAATGGATTAATGGATTTATGGGCAGAGTTTAGAGTGCTAGATTTAGGAGAAAGGCTTGGTCGCTATATAACGCATTATAGGAACGAGTACTTTCTACCAGATAAAAGGAATGGTGTGGTAATTTTTTCTTATAAACCACAGCCACACGCTGAGGAAAGAATATATCGTAGGCTTGCAGATATGACAATATCAATGAAATCTACAGAGTATTTGAAAATGCCAGAGTTGATACTAAATGACCTTGAAATAAATCTTGATGAAGAAGATCAGATTAAATATAAAAAGTTTAAAAAAGAAATGGTAATGACAATTCAAGAAAAAGAAATAGACGCTATAAATGCAGCAAGTCTTTCAAATAAACTTATTCAACTAGCTAATGGTTCAATCTACGATGATGATAAAAAATTCTATGAAATTCATAATAAAAAGTTAGATAAACTTGAAGAAATAATTGAGAGTGCAAATGGGAAACCTGTACTTATTGCTTACTGGTTTAAGGCAGATAAAGAAAGAATTGAAAAACGATTTAAAGTAAGAGAGATTAAAACTGCAGATGATATAAAACAATGGAATATGGGAATGATTAATCTTGCATTAATACACCCAGCAAGTACAGGACACGGATTGAATTTACAAAGTGGAGGATCCACACTAGTATGGTTTAGTCTTACATGGTCTCTTGAATTATATCAACAAACTAATGCTAGACTTTATAGACAAGGACAAAAAGACACGGTAGTGATTCATCATTTAATTACAAAAAATACTATTGACGAAGATATTATGAAAAGTTTAAAAAGAAAAGATAAAACCCAAGAAGCATTGATGAGAGCAGTAAAAGCTAGAATAGGAGGATAAAGTATGAGAACGGAAGAATATCTAAATCAAGCTAGACATTTAGATACACAGATTAATTCAAAGCTTAGTCAAATAGAATCATTGAGTGCGTTGGCTACAAAATGTACTGCAACCTTAACTGATATGCCAGGTAATAAAAATAATGGAACATCAAAAATGGAGGATACGATTTTAAAAATTATAACACTGCAAGAAGAAATTAATAGTGATATTGATGTACTTGTAGATTTAAAAAAAGAGATAATGACAATAATAAAAAAAGTTGAGAACTCAGAGTATCGTACACTTCTAGAAAATCGATATTTATCATTTTTGTCTTGGGAGAAAATTGCCGTTGAAATGAAGTATAGTATACAGCAGGTGTATAGAAAAAGAACTGAGGCGTTGAAAAAAATTGAAGAAATTTTAAAAGATGATAGGAAATGGTAGTGAATGAGAGTATACTTTTCTGATATAATTAAAATGTGGAAAATAGAAAATAAACCTTGTAGATCTTTCTACAGGGTTTTTATTATGCTAAAGAGAGGAGAAAGTAATGCCGAGAAAACCTAAGAGACCATGCTCATATCCAAACTGTCCAAGGTTAACAGATAAACAGTTTTGTGATGAACATGAAAGACTAGAGAATAGAAGATATGAGATGCAAGATAGAAATCCTGAAACAAGGAAAAGATACGGATCAACATGGAGAAGAGTTCGAGCTAGTTATGTTAGAGAACATCCTTATTGTGAACTATGTTTTTCAGATGGATTGATGAGAGAAGTACAAGAGGTTCATCATAAGATACCTTTATCCAAAGGTGGAACACATAGTAAGAGTAATTTAATATCTCTTTGTAAAAGTTGTCACGCTAAAATTCATGCGAGTGATGGAAGTAGATGGAGAAAAAAAGTTAGACAAAAATAATTTTTGTGAAAAATTTTCTGGAAGGGGGATTGAAAATCTCTGAAAAGAAAATGAAAACATAACGGGTGTGGGCAAAGATGCACAAAAAGTGCGAATTCAAAAGGGTAATAGGGAAAAGCTTGAAATAAGCGAACTTAGTGAAAAATAAAAAGAGGGAAGGAGACACTTTAAATGCCGACTAAATCGAATAATATTGGCGGACGTGGTGGCAAAAGAATAGGTGCAGGTCGAAAGAAAAAATCAGTTGTAGAAAAAGCACTAAATGGAAATCCTGGAGGAAGAACACTAGAAGTATTAGATATTCCTGATCTTGAAGGTGTAAAAATGCCTGAACCACATGAAGTATTATCATCAACACAAAAAGATGGTAGTGTATTACAAGCTAAAGAAATTTATGAAGAAACGTGGAAATGGTTGGATAGCCTTAGTATGGGAAATCATGTTCCAAAGCCACTCATTGAAAGATATGCTATGAGTAGTGCAAGATGGTTACAATGTGAAGATATGACTAGTAAGTTAGGATTTTTATCTAAACACCCTACTACTGGAAAACCAATTCCATCACCATTTATAAATATAGGAATAAATTATATGAATCAAGCTGTAAGGCTATGGAATGAAATATATCAAATCGTAAAAGAGAATTGTAAAACTGAATTTGATGGAGTAGTACCTCAAAATGATTTGATGGAAAAACTACTAAATTCAAGAAAAAATTTATAAGAATGGAGATTAAAAATGATAGAAAAAGTAAACCCAAAACATCCAGATAAAATTGCGGATAGAATCGCTGGAGCAATTGTAGATTTGGCATACAAACTGGAAAAAGAACCTAAGGTAGCTGTAGAAGTGCTGATAGGTCATGGAAAATGTCATGTCATAATAGAAACATCAGTTGATTTTGAGAAAAAAAGTATTCATAGAATAATTAGAAGAATAGCGGGAGTAGTTCATCCTGATGTTAATATTGTATCGCAGGATAAAAAATTAAATAAAAATCAAAATGACAAAATACGATGTGGAGATAATGGTATATTCAAAGGTATGCCTATTTCAAAAGAACAAAAAAAACTCTCAAGAATAGCTAGAAATATTTATTCACAGTATCCCTATGATGGGAAATACATACTTGATGGCGAAAAATTGATAATTTGTCAAAGTAATGTAAAAACGAAAGTACTAAAAAAAATGTATCCAAATGCTAAAATCAATCCTTTAGGAAATTGGACTGGAGGAACGGATGTTGATACAGGAGCTACTAATAGAAAACTTGGTAGTGATATGGCTGATTCTGTGACAGGTGGAGGTCTTCATGGTAAAGATTTAAGTAAAGCTGATGTTTCGGTAAATATATATTCGTTTTTAAGAGCACAACAACTTCAAAGCCCAGTAGAATTTAGCTGTGCAATTGGAGATGAAAATATAGGCGATATGCCTTATGAAGAAATTGTTAGAATTGCAAAAGAATATATAGACTCCGTAGGCGGATTTGAAAAATTCGCTGAGTGGGGTCTTTTTTAATGAGGTATAGAGATGAAGAATAAACTATTAGAATATGAATTAAGAAATGTTGACGAATTAATACCATATATCAATAATGCAAGGACGCACTCGGATGAGCAAATATCAAAAGTGATGGCTTCAATAAAGGAATTCGGATTCTTAAATCCTATATTAATTTCAGAAGAGAATGTAATAACTGCAGGGCATTGTAGATTAATGGCTGCAAAGAAACTGGGAATGGATAAAGTACCTTGTATAAAGGAAAACTATCTAACACCTGCACAAAGAAAAGCATACGTTATTGCGGATAACCAACTCGCACTTGGAGGAGGTTGGAATGAAGAACTTCTAGCTATCGAATTATCAGATTTACAGGGTGCTGATTTTGATCTTGACGTGCTTGGATTCGATGAAAAAGAATTATCAAAAATATTTGATGAAGACCTTGAAGGAGAAGAAGATAATTTTGATATAGAAGCAGAGTTGAAAAAACCACGCATAACAAAAGAGGGAGATATATGGCATGTAGGTAGACATAAAGTAATATGTGGAGATTCTACTAAAGAAGAAACGTATTTAAAACTATTAGGAGAAACTAAAGTAAATTTAGTATGTACTGATCCACCTTATTTAGTAAATCTTAAGAGTGCTTCTGGAAAAATTAAAAATGATGATTTAAATGATAAAGAAGGGTATGAGTTTTTACTTCTAGCATTTAGTAATTGTAAAAACTCAATGGCTAAAGATGCATCCATTTATGTCTTTTATGCGACCATGAAAGCACGTATTTTTTATGATGCATATGAAGATGCTGGATTTAAAGTTGGTGCTGGTCTGATATGGAAAAAACCAAGAGCACCGCTAATGAGAACAGATTGGAAATTCAACATGGAACCTATTATTTGGGGTTGGAGAAAAGATGGAAAACATATCTGGTACGGAGATCAAAAACAAAAAGCAGTGTTTGAATTTGATAGTATTACTAATTCAAAAGAAGATGGGCATGGACATCCATCAAGTAAACCTGTTCCGTTGATTGTATATTTAATAAAACAATGTACACAAACTAATGGATTAGTACTAGATGCATTTTTAGGATCGGCATCTACTTTAATAGCTTGCGAACAGAGTGGAAGAATATGCTATGGAATAGAATTAGAAGCTAAATTTGTTGATGTTGCTGTGAAAAGATATATTGAATTAACTGGAACTTCTAATGACATATATGTAGAAAGAAACGGAGAAAAGATTCCATATGCTGAGGTGAAAATAGATGAGTCAATTAACAGTAGGTAGTCTATTTTCAGGATCCGGGGGGTTTGAATTAGGTGCTACGATTCTAGGAATGAAAGCAGTTTGGGCGAGTGAAGTAGAACCATTTCCAATTCTTGTTACAAAGAAGAATTTTCCAGACTTAGTTCATTTAGGAGATATTAATAATGTTAAAGGTGGTAATATAAATCCAGTTGATGTAATAACATTTGGTAGTCCATGCCAAGATTTATCAATCGCAGGACAAAGAGACGGGCTAAGTGGAAGTAAATCAAATTTATTTTATGAAGCAATAAGAGTTATTAAAGAAATGAGGGAGAATACAAATGAAAAATATCCAAGAATTATCATATGGGAAAATGTCTGTGGAGCTTTCTCAAGTTCAAAAGGAGAAGACTTTAGACAAGTACTTGAACAAATCTCAAAAATCAAATGTGAAAATATATCAATTCCTAAACCTTCAAAATGGAAAAATGCAGGATGTGTTATGGGAGGAACATTTAGTATTGCGTGGAGAGTCTTCGATGCACAATATTTCGGAGTCCCCCAAAGACGTAAGAGAATCTTTCTTGTCGCAGATTTTACAGGAGAAGGTGCAAGAGAAATATTATTTAACGAAGAAAGCCTGCCAAGGTATTTTGAATCGTGCTCAGATAAGAAACAAGAAGTTACCGGAGTTATTGGAGAATGCACTGAAATATCAAAGTACTGTTTAATGGATCAAGGTGGAGAAAGGCTAGATGTTACATTAAATAAAACAGGAACTTTAAGAGCCCAAAGTAATCATCCACCACTTGTTTTTGAAAATCATAGCCAAGATAGTAGATTTAAAGGTCCACTAGATATTACACCAACTCTATCAAGTAATTTAGGAACAGGAGGAAATAATCAACCTTTTGTAGTTGAAAATATCGCAAATTATGATGTGAGATTTACAAGTTTAAATACTAAGAATAGTCGATACAAAGTTTATGAAACTGCTACATCAAGAACTTTAGATACAGGAGGAAATAATCCTAATGCAAATCAAGGTGGAGTAGTAATAGTTTCTATATATTCAACTAGCAAAAATTATCATCATACAAAAGCTATAAAGGATCAGGTATCAACATTAGTCGCAACTGATTATAAAGATCCTCCTATTATAAATGATAAATATTCTGTTCGAAGAATTACTCCTCTTGAATGTAGTAGATTGCAAGGTTTCCCAGATTATTGGTGTGAAAGGTTAGAGCTACTCAATCCTACAGATGAAGATCTAAATTTTTGGAGAGAAGTATTCGAAACAAATAGAAAGATAAAAAATGGAAAAAAACAAAAAACTGATAATAATATAAGAACATGGTTAAAAAATCCTTATTCGGATGCAGCACAATATAAGATGTGGGGGAACGGAGTAGCTCTACCATGCGTATTATATATTTTTAGTGGAGTGAAGAAATACTTAGAAAATAGCGAATAATACTTGATAAATATGATGTTTAGAGTGATATATATAGTATCAAAACAAAGGAGATTAAGTATATGAAAACAAGATTTGAAAAAGATTATAAAGAAGCAAAACATGGTAATGGAATAGAAATTCTATCAAGTAGACAGAACCAAAAAGTATATAAGTGGAGCTAGAAAATTTTTAGGAGAAGGGAAGATAGGACTTGCTATTGAACGTTATGATATTGCAGAAGATGCTCTAGAATCTGCAAATTACTATCGTGAACTACTATGGAAACTTTCAAATGATGATCCAACTCAAGAAGAATTTGAAGCGATTTGTGTAGTAGAGTCAATGAAAATAGTTTTATATAAATTAGCAAAAGACCTATCAGGTAAATAATTATGGATGATTTAAAAAGAAAAATTATAAGATTAAAGGAGAAATTCCCAAAAAACACTAGGCTTAAACTAATTTCAATGGATGATATTCAAGCACCTCCAAGTGGGACTTTTGGAACAGTATTAGGGGTTGATGATATTGGTATGATTCTTGTAAAATGGGATAATGGTTCAACTTTATCTTTAATACCCGAAGAAGATAAATTCCAAATAATTAAAAGATAATAATGAATGTCTTGACTTTATAGCCTTTTAGAGTGATATATATAGTAACGAAAACAAAGGAGATAAAGACAATGAACAACATTAAAGAACAAAATGGAATTAAATTTTTCAAAGAAACAACAATGGAGGAATTAGAGGAAAAAGGATTCTTATCAAGCAAAAGTGTATTTTTAAAATTTGGAGACAACGTTCTAATAGGAATTACAAATTGGAAAAATGAGTGTGTAGGAGCTATTTATAAAATCAAATATCAAGAAGGAGAAGTAAAAAGAAACCATACTTTTAAAAAATTAGAATTAAACAAAATTTCAAAATCAACTTTTGAAGATACAGGACATGCAATTGAATGGGCGATGAAAAACTGCTAAAAGAATAAAAAGAAAGTAGACCGAAAGGTCTATTTTTTATGCTCAGAGGAGGAGATTATGGGAAGAAAAAAGAAATATAAACCCACTAGATTTAAAGCTAAAACATCAGTATATAGTGAGGAACGTGCAGATTATGCGGTAAATTTTATTCAATGTTTAAGTCATACTAAAGGAACATGGGCAGGGAAGAAATTTGAATTATTACCATGGCAAGAAGAAATAATAAGAGATTTATTTGGAATAATAAAACCAAATGGATATAGACAATTCAATACAGCGTATATTGAAATCCCTAAAAAGATGGGTAAGAGCGAACTTGCAGCTGCGATTGCACTTCTTCTTTGTTGTGGAGATGGTGAAGAACGTGCTGAAGTTTATGGATGTGCAGCGGATAGACAACAAGCTACGATTGTATTTGATGTTGCAGCTGATATGGTTAGAATGTGTCCAGCTTTAAATCGTAGAGTAAAGATTTTAGCTTCGCAAAAAAGGATAGTGTATTTACCTACTAATAGTTTTTATCAAGTGTTATCTGCAGAAGCATATTCAAAACATGGATTCAATATACATGGAGTTGTTTTTGATGAGTTGCACACTCAGCCGAATAGAAAGTTATTTGATGTTATGACAAAAGGTAGTGGAGATGCTAGAATGCAGCCACTTTATTTTTTAATTACAACTGCTGGCACGGATACAAATAGTATTTGTTATGAAACTCATCAAAAAGCAAAAGATATACTCGAAGGTAGAAAAATAGACCCAACATTTTATCCAGTAATTTATGGTGCAGATGAAAATGATGATTGGACTGATCCTAAAGTGTGGAAAAAAGCTAACCCCTCACTAGGAGTAACTGTTGGGTTAGATAAAGTTAAAGCTGCTTGTGAATCTGCAAAACAAAATCCAGGAGAAGAAAATGCTTTTAGACAATTGAGACTTAATCAGTGGGTGAAACAATCAGTACGCTGGATGCCTATGGATAGATGGGATAGTTGTAATTTTAATGTTGATGAAGAAGAGTTATTAGGTAGGATATGTTACGGAGGTTTGGATTTATCATCTACAACAGATATAACTGCTTTTACTCTGGTATTTCCTCCCTTGGATGAAGACGACAAGTTTATAGTTCTACCATATTTTTGGATTCCAGAAGATACGTTAGAACTAAGAGTAAGACGTGACCATGTACCTTATGATCTTTGGAATAAGCAAGGTTATATACAAACTACAGAGGGTAATGTAGTCCATTACGGATATATCGAGCAATTTATTGAAAAACTAGGAGAAAAGTATAATATCCGAGAAATTGCATTTGATAGATGGGGTGCTGTTCAAATGGTTCAAAATCTAGAAGGTATGGGTTTTACCGTAGTACCCTTCGGACAAGGTTTTAAAGATATGAGTTCTCCTACTAAAGAACTTATGAAGCTAGTTCTTGAACAGAAACTAGCACACGGAGGTAATCCAGTACTCAGATGGAATATGGATAATATTTTTATAAGACGTGATCCAGCAGGAAATATTAAGGCAGATAAAGAAAAATCAACAGAGAAAATTGATGGAGCAATCTCAACAATTATGGCATTAGATCGTGCGATAAGATGTGGAAATCAAAACACAGAAAGTGTTTATGATGACAGAGGATTGTTATTTATATAGTTTTAGTTTTATGTTATACTTTATATAAAATTAATTTGGAGGAAAGATTATGTCTTTTAATAAACTAATTTCTAAGTACAAAGAAAATATCGGAGAAATTAAAGATTCTGAGGAATTGTTGAAAATAGAAAAATATAACCCATGGACTTCAGAAAATGTGGAAGATTTATCTTCGAAATTTTTAGATGCCCTAGAAAATGATTATCGAGATTTTTCATGGTTAAATATAGAGGAAGGATTGTTTGAATTAGAGTCTAATCAATATAAAAATCTTCACTATGGTATACCAAATCATGTTCAAGGTAATATTAATATATCAACATTATTTTTATGTTTAGTAAATCCCAATATCGCATTAGAGGATAAAAAAAGAGAGGTAGGTGTATATTCCTATTTTAATGAAGCAAAAGAAATTAATAGTGAAGATAGTTCGTTAAATATTCTTGGAGAAAAAGAAGAATATTTAAAAAAATATATAAAAGATCATATTATAAATATCGAAACCGAAAGTAGCATTCTATATCAAGAATTAGAGAAGATAAAGAATACTTGTTCAAAAAAAGACGCATACTACTTATCCCATTATTTTGCACATATTTGTTTTAATTACTTAGAGAAAAAGCAAATACCAATGCAAAAATTTATAAGTAATTTGAATGATGAAGAGTGGGAAAAGTTAAAGGATATGTCTAAGTTAATTGTCAATCTTGAAGCTTTTCCTTTTAGAAGTAAGAACCCAGGTTTTACGAAAAGTAAGAAATCTAGTTTTGCAAATCATATCGTTTCATCAAATACAAAGGTTGGTATGTTAAGCGCAAGAATAATTATTTGGCGTATTGTCAAATATTTAGAGAAGAAAGATAGGGAAGAAGGAAAAGGAGAAGTAAAACCTATATTTATTTTTAGAAGATTTAATACTGCATGGCTACCATCTATTCGAAATGTTTTATTATTAGATTTGAAATTCAACAAAAATGAATGTGATGAATTAATAAAAAAATTTCATCAAGAATTTTTCTTAACTATTAGAGAACAAGAGTATGATAGACAAAGTGGTTTTATTGGGAAATATATATGTAAGAATAACGATAAACTAACTGACAAAGAATTTGAAAAGATTTTCAATGAAACTTTATCTAAAAAGTAGTGTAATATCATATCGTCAGCATTAAGCATCTCATTAGAGGTGCTTTTTTAGTATTCAAATTTAGGAGGTATGTATGAATTATTTTATGAAATTATTAAAATCTAGAGATAATCCTAAAAATAGATTAAATGGAAGTTCCTATAGTTTTTTTATGGGTGGAAGTTCTAGTGGAAATAGAGTAACAGAAAGAAGTGCCATGCAGATGACAGCGGTATATAGTTGTGTAAGGATACTTTCAGAAACATTAGCTAGTCTACCTTTACATGTGTATGAAGTAACCGAGACTGGTACAAAAAAAGCAACAGAACATATGTTATATGCGTTACTTCATGATGAACCAAATAATGAAATGACAAGTTTTATTTTTAGAGAAACACTAATGACTCATTTGCTTTTATGGGGTAATGCGTATGCACAAATTATAAGAAATGGTAAAGGAGAGGTATTAGGACTTTATCCATTGATGCCAGATAGAATGAAAGTTGATAGAGATGAAACTGGTAATTTGTATTATGAATATTATATAAGTGAAGGGGATGCAAATTCTAAAACTAAAGGCGCTGTTAAGCTGTCACCAAGAGACATATTACATATACCAGGTTTAGGATTTGATGGTTTAGTTGGTTATAGTCCAATTGCTATGGCAAAAAATGCGATTGGAATGGCTATTGCAACTGAAGAATACGGAGCAGCATTTTTCGCAAATGGAGCTACACCAAGTGGTATACTTGAACATCCTGGGGTAGTAAAAAATCCAGAGGCAATGAGAGAAAGTTGGGCTAGAGGATTTTCAGGTAAGAACAACCATAAAGTTGCAATACTTGAAGAAGGTATGAAATATACTCCTATTTCAATAGCACCTAATGAAGCACAGTTTTTAGAAACGAGAAAATTTCAAATAAATGAGATAGCTAGAATTTTCAGAGTTCCTCCACATATGGTAGGGGATCTTGAAAAGTCTAGTTTTTCTAATATTGAACAACAATCTCTTGAGTTTGTTAAATACACGCTTGATCCGTGGGTCAAACGTTTTGAACAAGCTATGACTAGGAGACTACTTACAAGTGATGAGAAGAAAAAATATTATATAAAATTCAATGTTGATGGGCTACTTAGAGGAGATTATCAAAGTAGGATGAATGGATATGCAACAGCACGTCAGAATGGTTGGATGAGTGCTAATGATATAAGGAGTTTAGAAAACTTAGATTTGATATCAGATGAGGAAGGAGGAAACTTATATCTAGTCAATGGTAACATGTTACCACTTAAAAAGGCTGGTGCTTATGCAGAGAGATTAACAGATTATAAGGAGGAAAACACAGATGAAGAAATTTTGGAATTGGAAGATAGTACAAAATAATAAAGATGAACCACCAGAGAACATATTATTTTTAAATGGAACAATAGCTGAAGAATCATGGTTTGATGATGAGGTCACTCCGCAAATTTTTAAAGAAGAACTAATTAAACATAGTGGAGATATTACAGTATGGATAAATTCACCTGGTGGGGATTGTATTGCAGCCGCACAAATTTATAATCTCTTAATGGAACACAAAGGAAATGTTAAGGTAAAAATTGATGGAATAGCAGCAAGTGCTGCGAGTGTGGTTGCTATGGCAGGAACAGAAGTTATTATGAGTCCTGTTTCAATGCTTATGATTCATAATCCTATGACAATTGCATATGGTAGCACAAGTGAAATGCAAAGAGCTATAGATATGCTAAGTGAGGTGAAAGAATCAATAATTAATGCTTATGAAATAAAAACAGGATTATCACGAAATAAAATATCAAAACTTATGGATAATGAAACATGGATGGATGCAAGAAAAGCAGTTGAACTTGGTTTTGCTGATTCTATCTTAAAACGAGACGAGATTCAGGATATTGAGATTCCAAATATTAGTATGCTTTATCAAGAAGCAACAGTTCAAAATTCAATGATGAATAAAATTAAAGAAACTCTTAAAAATGTAAACGAAGAAAAAATAAAAGCTGATTCGTTAATGAATAGATTAGATTTAATAAAAAACTGGAGGTAAGAATTATGAATAAAAAAATACAAGAATTAATTGAAAAACGTGCTAAAGCGTGGGAAGGTGCAAAAGCCTTTGTTGAGAGTAAAAAAGATAGTGATGGACTATTATCAAAAGAAGATGTTGAAACTTATAACATGATGGAAGAAAAAGTTAAAAACTTTACTTTTGAAATAGAGAGACTTCAAGAGATGGAAAATATGGAAAGAGAATTATCAAAACCAGTAAATGATCCGTTAATCTCAAAACCAATGGTGTCTGATAAAGAAGATAAAATTCAAAAAAATCTTCAACACAAAAAAGCAATGATAAAAGCCCTACGATCTAATTTTAGACAAATAGAAAATATTCTACAAGAAAAAGTAGATACTGATGGAGGATATTTAGTTCCAGACGAGTATGATAGTAGATTAGTTGAAACGTTAAAAGAAGAAAATATTATTAGAAAACTATCTCACACTTTAAAAACAAATGGTAAACATAAAATCAATATAGCTGCGTCAAGTCCTGCGGCTGCATGGGTTGAAGAAGGTGGAGAATTGAAATTTGGAGAAGCAACATTTAAACAAGTTTTATTAGATGCTCACAAACTTCATGTAGCTATTAAAGTTACTGAAGAATTATTATATGATAGTGTGTTTGACTTAGAAAGCTATATCTTAGAAGAATTCGGTAAAGCACTAGCGAATGCAGAAGAAGATGCTTTCCTAAATGGTGATGGTAGTGGAAAACCAACAGGAATATTTGCACAAACTAATGGAGGAACGCACTTAACTGAGGTGGATGCACTAAAATCTGATGACATTATCAATTTAATTCATGCTTTAAAACGACCATATAGAAAAAATGCAGCATTTATTTTAAACGATAAAATAATAGCTAATATCAGAAAACTAAAAGATAACAATGGAGCATATATTTGGCAGCCATCATATCAATTAGGGGAGCCTGATAAATTAGCAGGATACCCAGTGTATACTTCGGCTTTTGCACCAGAAAATAAAATTGCTTTCGGTGATTTTAGATATTATAACATAGGTGATAGAGGTGCTCGTTCATTTAAGGAACTCCAAGAATTATTCGCTGGTAATGGTATGATTGGATTTGTAGCTAAAGAAAGAGTTGATGGTAAGCTAGTATTACCAGAAGCAGTTCAGATATTACCAATCAAAGGATAATATAAGCTATGGAATTAAAACTTGAACAAGTTAAAAACTATTTGAGAGTTGATACAACAGAAGATGATGAGTTAATCTTATCACTTCTGTTTACAGCTAAAAAATTATGCTTAGGAATACTAAGGGTGAGTAGTTTTTCAGAGTTAGGTGATGAGCATGATTTTGATGAATTTAAAATACCAATATTATATACAGTTGCTTATCTTTATGAACATAGAGAAAATGCTGATTTTAGAGAATTAACACTAATTCTTAGAGCGTTACTATTTAATCATAGGAAAGAGGAGTTTTAAGATGGATATTGTAGAACTAGATACTAGAATTACTTTTCAAAAAGTAGTTTTAGAATTTGATGAATTGCATCAACAATTAGAAACATGGAGTGATTTTTTTACTTGTTGGTCTAATTTAAAATTGGTAACTTCAAGTGAGGTAGAAAGACACGGTGTTAATAGAAGTTCAGAAGTGATTTCTTTTGTGGTTAGAAAAACGCCAGAATTAAAAGAACTCAATACGTTAGAATATAGAATAAAGTATAACAATAAATTTTTTGACATATTAGAAGTAGATGTCTTTAGTAAAGATAAAAAGTTCTTAAGGGTTAAGGGAGTTAATAGCTATGACTAAGAGGACAACTATTGACTCACTCGCTGCGGAGATAACAAAGGGTTTAAAGGAATATTCTAAGCTGACTGAGGAAAGTTTAAAAGGTGCAGTAGTTGAGGTGAGTAATGAAGTTAGAGATAAAATAAAAGAAGGATCACCTAAAAAAAGTGGAGATTATGAAAAAAGTTGGAAAGTGACAAAAGAAAGAGAAACAGCACACTCTATACAAACAGTAGTTCATTCAAAAAATAGATATCAATTAGCACATTTACTTGAATTTGGACATGCGAAGAAGAATGGAGGGCGTACTAAAGCAATTCCACATATAGAGCCAGCAACAAGAGATATTAGCGAAAAAGTATTAGAAAGAATAAAGAGGGATTTATCGTGAATAAAAATGAAGTATGTGAAATGTTATATAAACTAGAAATTCCATTTGTTTATAGTCATTTTAAAGAAGGAAGTGCTCCAAGATTACCATTTCTTATATATTATTATGACGGTGAAAATACTTTTAAAGCAGATGGTAAATTATATTATAGTGTGAAAAATTTAATTATAGAAATGTATACAGAGAAAAAAGATTTTAAATTAGAAAAAAAGATAGAAGATCTTTTACAAACTTATTCTTTAATCTATACAAAAGACGAGGTATGGATACCGAGTGAAGAAATGTATGAAACAATTTATAAAATGGAGGTTTAAGTATGGAAAATAAAGTAAAATTTAATTTGTCTCATGTTCATTATGCAAAATTAACTGAAGGTGATACGACAACTTATGAAAAGCCAGTACCAATTCCAGGTGCTGTAAAAATTAGTTTAGAACCTAATGGAGAACCAGAAAGTTTCTATGCAGATGGAGGATCATATTACACAATTAATAACAATATGGGATATGATGGAGATTTAGAGATTGCGATGATTCCAGAAAGTTTTAGAAAGGATATTCTTCAAGAAAGAGAAGATAAAAATAAAGTTCTAGTTGAAGATTCAGGATCAGAAACAAAGAACTTTGCACTACTTTTTGAATTTGATGGAGATCAGAAAAAAATACGTCATGTACTTTATAATTGTTCAGCAGGTCGACCAAAAATTGAAGGTCAAACAAACGAAGAATCAAGAGAAGTGCAAACAGAAACACTTTCAATAAAAGCAAGACCTATCAAAGAAGGACTTGTGAAGAGTAAAACTGGTAAAGAGACAACAGAAGAAACATATAAGAATTGGTATCAAACAGTGTATATGCCAACACATGAAGGAGAAATGTAATGGGAGTTATTAAAGATATAAATGTAGATGGAAAAATTGTAAGATTTAAAGCGTCAGCAGCGATACCTAGACTATACAGAATGAAGTTTAGTCGTGATATTTATAAAGACTTACTTATATTAGATAAGATTAATAAGAATAAAGGAAATATCGATATTGAGAGTTTAGAGATATTTGAAAATATCGCATATATTATGGCTTACCATGCAGATGATAAAATTTCAAATGATGTAGGTGAATGGTTAGAACAGTTTGATACTTTATCTGTATATAAACTTCTACCAGACTTAATAAAATTATGGGGTATAAATGTTAAAACTATGAGTACATCTAAAAAAAAGCAAAAGAAACTGAGCGGACGTTAAATACCGCTCTTTTTTTACTGCGTGCAGTTGAATTAGGACTTTCAATGAATGATTTATCAGAGTTAACAATAGGGCTAGTAAATGATATGTACATTGAAAAAAATAATGATAGTTATGATTATAAATTAATAGCTACACAAGAGGATATGGATAATTTTTAGGAGGTGATTGTATGGCAAGTAGAATAGCAGGTATTACTGTAGAAATCGGAGGAGATACTCTTAAATTAAAACAAGCATTAAGTGAAGTTGAAGGTAAGATTAAGCAAACTCAAAGAGAACTTAAAGATGTAGAAAGACTATTGAAACTTGATCCACATAATACTGAATTACTTACTCAAAAACAAGAACTCTTAAATACAGCCATAGAAGAGACTAAGAAAAAGTTAGAAACATTAAGGATAGCTGAGGAACAAGCTAAAACTGCACTCGCAAATGGAGATATTTCAGAAAAGCAATTTGACGCATTAAAAAGAGAAATTATTGCGACTGAACAAGAACTAGATAAATTCACTGAAAAACTAAAACACACTGATAGTTCAATGCAAGCTACACTTAAAGAAGTTGGGGGTAAGTTTAAAGAGACTGGAGAAAAAATATCTTCAGTAGGTACAACTCTATCAAAAAATGTGACAGCACCAATTGTAGCAGTTGGAGCAGCAGCAACATTAGCCTTTCGTGAAATTGATGAAGGGTACGACACTATCATCAAAAAGACTGGAGCAACTGGAGAAAGTTTCAAGGGATTAAAAAATGTTGCGGATAATATTTTTAAAAGTTTACCTGTAAGTATGAGTGATGTAGGTGTTGCGGTAGGTGAGGTTAATACTAGGTTTAAAGTTACTGGTGATGAGCTTCAAGAACTATCTACTTTATTTCTTAAGTTCGCAGAGATAAATGAAACAGACCTAAATACCGCTATAGGAATGACAAACAGAATAATGGTTCAGTGGGGGATTGACGCTAAAGAAACTGCCAATGTGTTAGGATTAATAACACAAAAAGCACAGGATACAGGAATAAGTGTTGATACTCTTATGAACGGAGTTCAGCAACACGGAGCAATTCTAAAAGAAATGGGGTTAAATCTAGGTCAGAGTATTAACTTACTTGCACAATTTGAAGCAAATGGTGTAAATGCAGATCAAGCACTAAGAGGTTTTAGAAAGGCAGTTGCAGCCTATACTAAGGATGGACTTTCTATGGACGAAGCTCTTAAGAAAACAATTGAATCGATAAAAAATGCAGGAAGTGAAACTGAAGCACTAACGATTGCGACTAAGATTTTCGGAACTAAAGGTGCTGCAGAGATGACTAGGGCTATAAGAGAAGGTAGATTTTCTATAGATGATTTATCAAAAAGTATGTCTGAGTACGGGGATGTTGTAGACAAAACATTTGAAGGAACAGAGGACGGTATAGATAAATTTAAAGTAGCTAGTAATAATGCTAAGTTAGCATTAGGTAGTTTAGGAGAAGCAATTTCTGATGTTTTAGGACCAATTTTACAAGGGGTAGCTACAGTTCTTGGGGGTATAGCAACTTGGTTGAATAGTCTAAGTCCAACTGCTAAACAGATAGTCGTAATAATTGGACTTATAGTAGCTGCGATAGGACCACTTTTAGTAATAATTGGTACAGTCATTGGTTCAATAGGAAATATAATAACGGGTGTTGCAGCAATTTCTGGTGCTTTTAGTGCGATGAGTGGTGTTATGGCTGGTTTATCTGGTGCGGTAGTACCAATACTCGCTATAATAGCTGCGGTTGTAACATTGATATCTATAGGTAGTTATTTAAAAGATCATTGGAGTGAAATAAAAGACTTTTTTATAAATCTTTGGGAAGGTATAAAAACTTACTTTTCAGAAACATGGACGGCTATAAGTACTACTATAACGGTTGTATGGGAAGTTATAAAAAACTATTTTTCAACAACACTTACAGCGATTAGTCTTATATTTACAACTGCTTGGGAGGGTGTTAAAACTTATTTCACAGAACTTTGGCAAAGTATAACCTTAGTAGTGACTACAGTTTGGGAGAATATCAAAACATATTTTACAACTACCTTTACAGCAATTCAAACTCTCTTTACAACCGTGTGGGAGAGTATAAAAAATTTCTTATCAACAACTTGGGAAACAATAAAAACAATTTTCCAAACAGTTCTTGATGTAATAAAAAATATCATTACAAGTTACTGGGATTTTGTATTTCAAACTACAAGTACAATTTGGAATAGTATAAAAGATTTCTTATCTACTATATGGCAAAATATTAATAACTCTATAAATACGATAGTACAAGCAATTAGTGATTTTATAAGCACCTCTTGGAATAATATAAAAAATGTTATAAGTAATATTTTAGATACTATTTTTAGTACAGTTTCAAATATCTGGAATAATATTTATTCAACAATCTCTAATCTTGTAAACTCAGCTTATAACTATGTTCAAAGTGCATTTAATAATATGTTATCAGCTGTGGGAAATATTATAGGAAATATTAGTTCAACAATCCAAAATGGATTTCAAAGTGCAGTAGATTATATTTGGGGACTGGTAAACTCAGCTTATTCTTGGGGGAGTGATTTAATTTCAGGAATTGTTAATGGAATTAGGGATAAGATAGGTGCGGTTGTTGATGCGGTAAAAGGTGTAGCTGAGACAATTTGGAGTTATTTACACTTTAGTGTTCCAGAGGTAGGACCACTTACAGACTATGAGGATTGGATGCCAGACTTTATAAAAGGATTGTCTAAAGGTTTAGATAGTAGTAGAAATCTTTTGAAAAACTCGGTAGCTAAATTATCAAATGATTTGGTGATAAATCCAGATTTAAAAGGATTCACACTTCCAAGAGTCAATGCAACATCAGGCATAAGTAGTGATGATTTAAACAAATTAATTCAAGCTATAAATATACCACACGAGACAACTGGCGATATAGTTATCCCGGTTTATTTAGGTGGAACATTACTTGATGAAATAATAATAAACGCACAAAACAGACAAATTATAAAATCAGGAGGAAGGTAATATGAAAAAATCATATATAAAAATTAATAATGAAACAATACCAACTCCTGATGAGATAGACTTTGAGTTTAGAGATATTGAAGGTAGCAGTAGCGGAGTTACTGAAGCAGGAATAACACATAGAGATATTGTAAGGGAAAGTGTGATATCCATATCTTTGAAACTAACTCTAACAAGTCAGTATCTTTTAAAGTTATCAAAAATGTTAAAGCAAAATACAATCCCAGTTAAATATTTCGATCCTTATTCACTAGAAGAAAAAGAAATAAATACTTATTGTACAAATTTTAAGGTTAGTCTTTTAAATAAAAACGGTAGTCTTGGAATTTGGAGTGTTAGTTTTAAATTGGAGGAATACTAGATGTATCAGACAAGTGTTAACTTCAATAAGACGATAAAAAATAAAAGTAGAAAGTATTTTTGGACAGGAGAGATAGGATTAAAAACGGGAAAAATAATTAATTTTGATGATAAACATATTCTAAAAGATAGTGGCTATATAAGTAATTCGTGTTCAGGAAGTAATGAAATAGAACTAGGTTCTGTTTACGCTGCGGAGATGGGCATTACTTTGAAACTTGATGAATTAAGAGAAATAACATTAGACGGAAGCATTATAAAACTATATTTCAACTTAGTCTTGGAAAATAATGAAACTGAAAAAATACCACTAGGAATATTTGAAACAACTGAAGCTAATAGAACGAAGAAATTTGTTGAAATTAAAGGTTATGACTTTATGGTTAAGTTTAATAAAACTCTGAGTTTTAAAGAAACATCTGGGACTATTTATGAACTTCTAGAATTTTGTTGTAAGAAGTGTAGTGTAGAACTTGGAATAAGTAAAGAAGAAATTGAAAAATTACCAAATGGTGTAGAAAGAGTTGGGATTTATGCCGAGCATGATATAGAAACGTATCGTGATTTAATTCATTATATTAGTGCAACTACTGCAAGTTTTGCGACTATAGATCGTTTTGGTAAGTTAATATTAAAAAGATTTAATACGAACTCAAATTATGAAATAAAAGAAATAGATAGGTATGAATTAAGTATTTCAGATTTCACAACTAGGTATACTGCAGTACAAAGTACAAATCTTAAAACAAAAATATCAGAGTATTATTCAAAAGAAAATGACAATGCTTTAACTATGAATATTGGTGTTAATCCTTTGATGCAGTTAGGACTTCCTGAAAAACGAGTAAGGATGTGTAAAGCAATTTTAGAAGAAGTATCTACATTTAACTATACGCCATTAGATAGTGTAGTCGTAAGTAATCCAGCATTTGAGGTTGGAGACAAGATTACTTTTAAGGTTGGTGTTGAAAGTTATCACACTATAATTACATCAATTGAGTATAAAATTCATGGGAAATATAGAATTAAGAGTGTAGGTAAAAATGCATTACTATCTAAAGGTAAGAGTAAACAAGACAAAAATATTCAAGGTATATTACAAACTATTGAGTCTGACAGAGTAAAGGTGAATGCTTACGTTAATGGAACTGAAATAAAAATAGGACAGAATTCACAAACAATAATAGATATAGAATTTGCATCAAGTAAAGAAACTGATGCTTTTTTTATTGCTACTGTGTTATTTGATGTTAAAAGTTTAAAAAAACATATTGAAGAGACTGTTACTTTAAAAGATGAAAAAGAAGAAAAGAAAATAACCTTGATTAGAGAAGTTGAAGAAGATCAAAAGCTTAATATTATTTACTCATTAAATGAACTTACAATAAAAAATCACGTACCAAAGTTTATAGCTAAAGTAGGAAGCCAAATGGTTACATTATTCTACCCACTAATAAACTTAAAAGAAAAAGTGATTAATAGATTTACTGTTGATTTTGAGTTAGAAAAAGGTAGTCTAGTTATTCCAATAGAGGGAATAAGTGCTGCGATCATAGGTAGTGCCTTAGGAGGAGATGTACCTTGGGACGGTAAAATAAAAGTAAATGAGAACTTAGGTAAGTTAATACTATCTCATAGAAAACAAGTGGATTTGAGCGAAGGTAGTATAGAGGTTGACACTTATGATGTTCCTAAATATGAATTTAGTGATGTGATTATAAAAAATGATTTAAAACGAAAATTTGTATTTGGAAATATAACTGAGAATGTAGAAGTGGAGGAGAAAAATGAAAGGTAAGACAATAGTAGAATTAACCGATGTTAAAACAAAAAAGAAAGAGGTTTTAAAAGATGATAACCTCGTAACTGATGTTTTAGAAAAGATTCTAACATTAAATCCCAATGGACTACTTACAAATATTAATAAAGATACCTTTTATCCAATAGTTGAAAAGATAGTAGGAGGAATCTTGTTATTTAAAGATAAAATAACAGAAGATAAAAATACTAGCTTTGTAAGTACAAGTAATGAATGTATTGGCTATGCAGGACAAGTAGAAGGAGTTCAGGAAAATCCACTGCAAGGTAGTTTTAATAAACAAGAATCAAAAGCAACGTCAAATGGTTATAAGTTTGTTTGGGATTTTGGAACATCAAAAGCAAATGGTAAAATATCGAGTGTTTGTTTAACTAATGCCAAAGCGGGAGGTGGTTATTTTGGAACAAAGAGTAATGGTGAAACAAATCGTATAAAACTAGGTGAAGATAAATATCTTATTAAGAATACAGATACTGAGATGAAGAAAAAATATGTCAATGTAGTAGAAGCTAACTTCGAAGAAAATTATATAGTATCAATAGTTCCTGAAAGTGATCATCTTAGAATAATAAAATCAAGAGAACCACTGCTTAACTTTAGATTAGATGATTCATTATCATTTTTAAATGAGAAGAATACAACAGAAACAAAAATAAAGTATAAGAAATCTTACGGGACATATGGAGTGTGTATTTATGTGGACGAAGAGAATTATTATTTATTGAAAACTAGTACTAGCGGAGGTAATACCAATGTAACTAAGTTGAAAATAAATAAAGCAAATAATTCTATGGAAGAAACTGAATTCACATTAGAAAATGTGAAAATAGAAAATATAGGCGCATACTCATTAGACTATGATTACTATAGAACTATTAAATCTGTATTGAGAGGAGGATATGTGTATGCAGTTAGTACAGATGAAAAATATGTTGTGAAGTTTGCGATAAATAACCCAGTAGATGTAACTAAAATAGAACCTAAGTTTACTCTAAAAACAGGATCAGTATCAAGACATACAACAGGATGTGGAATGTATATATTAGGAGATATGATAATAGGGACTAATTTTACTATTGATAAAAATGATAAAATTACAGAAATAGCACAAAGCGATTTATCAACAATAGAATGCATTCCATTAAGCTATGGACCATTTTTACTAGGGTATTTTGCGAACGGAGAAAGTTCAGGGGATAAGTATTTAAGAAAAGTTTTATACTTAATTACACCATACTCAGCAACAATAAATAATTTATCGAAGACAGTAGAAAAAACGGCGGATAAAACAATGAAAATTACATATTATTTAACGGGAGGTAAATAAAATGAATACATTATTAAATTATAAACTTATAATCTCAAGTATAGGTGGTGTTTTAGGAGCATTTTTAGGAGGTATGGATGGACTTATTTATGCACTTTTAGCATTTTCAGTAATAGACTATGTGACTGGAATAATGTGTGCAATTGATAAAAAAGAATTATCTAGTTCAGTAGGCTTTAAGGGAATAGCTAGAAAAATTATTATATTTTCACTAGTTGGGGTAGCTAACATACTAGATGTTTATATTTTAGGTCATGTAGGAGTATTAAGAGCAGCGGTAATATTTTTCTACCTATCTAATGAAGGTATTTCTATACTAGAAAATACTTCAAAATTAGGACTACCAGTACCTGAGAAACTACAAAACATTTTACAACAATTAAACAAGGAGGAAAAATAAGATGGTACAAATAATAAATGAAACACTAATGAACGCAGGTCAACTTGACAGCATAGACTTTGTAGTAATTCATAATGATGCAGGAAGTATGACACCTGAACAATATGTGGAATGGTTAAGATATCGAGATAAAGCACTGGGGATAGCTCACTATTACTGTAACCGATATAGTATCGCAAGAGTAATAGATACATACAACATTGGATATCATACTGGTGAGTGGTGGAGTAATACCCACTCGATTGGTTATGAAGTATGTGAGAGTATGAAAGTCTCAGATGAGGACTTTTTAGCCAATGAAGATATGGCATTAATGCAGGCGACAGAAGACTTGATTTATTATGGCTTGCCAATTAATAAACAAACGGTAAGACTTCATCATGAGTTTAGTCCAACTAGTTGTCCACACCGTAGTTTAGCTTTACACGGTGGAACAACTGATAGTGTTAAAACTTACTTTGTAGAACGTATGAATTATTTTGCGACTTTAGGAGAAACAGTTGATGAAATGTTAGGTAATACTAGTATCTCAGAACCAAGTACATCTACAAACTCAGTATCAACTGGAGATAAAAGCAATGAAAAAATTGCACGAGAGGTTATTTCAGGAGCATGGGGTAATGGAGAGGATAGAGTAAACAGATTAACTAACGCAGGATATAATGCAAGTGAGGTTCAAGAAGTAGTGAATAGATTACTGAATGGAAATTATACATCTAATAATTTAGATGAAATAGCCCAAGAAGTAATTCAAGGTAAGTGGGGTAATGGGCAAGACCGAGTAAACAGACTGACTAATGCTGGATATAACTACAGTGAAGTTCAGCAAAAAGTGAATGAAATATTAGGATAAAATATGAGCCTAGAGGAAAAGAAAATTTCTTCTAGGCTTATATTTTTTTATCATAAGGAAGATAATTCCCTGTTTTGTAATCTATAATATATCCATTTTGAGTGTTCCAAACAAAATAGATTTTATTGATTGAATAATCGCCTGAAACTATAATAATAACGATGAATATTGGAATTATATCTTTAGGTCTTTTATAAATGACACGACACTCATATACTATATAATTATTTTTGTTTTCACATAAATGTTTCCGGATTACTCCTTCTATACAGCGCATTCCTGACTTTCCATTTCTACCGACATTGGCATGTTCAGTACCTATAAAACCGTTGTAATATTCACCTGAAGAATGATAGATTCTTTTTCCTCCTAATTCTCTAGCTATAATGTGAGATTTGTTATAAATACTTCGATTTTGTAATTTATTCCAATTTGGTAAATTTTTCAATTGGTTTCCTTTATTTGTTTTTTTATCACATTGTAAATCGCTATTATATATTTTCTTTTTAATCACTAGGGTTTTATATCCTGATGGAAGGTGATCTAATATTTCACTTCTGTTATAGTAATTGTCTTCTCTAAGGAATTTTTTTAAAGATTTTTTATTTAATTTACCTATTTTTTTATAGTTTGAGAGGTATTTGTCATATAATTTGTTTATTGTCTTTTCAGAAGAAAAATTTATTTTTTTTGTTTCCTGGATAAGTAAATATAAATCTATAAAATCAAATTCAGTATTCATAATATACTACCTCCTTATTTATTTAAAATTTATTAAGATAAAAACGTCTATTAATTAATTATTTTTTGTTATATATATAAAGTAATTTTACCATAGATACGCTTTATTAGAAATAGAAAATATGTGAATACCTATTTTTTAATTTTTTTGTTCGTTGGTTAAATTTTCCTTAGTTTTCTTTACCTGTGATGTAGAGAATAAAAACATCATAGGAGTGAGAAGTATGGAACTGAAAGATGAAATAAAAAAACTAAGAGAAAAAGGATTAGGGTATAAGAAAATAGCTGTATATTTAAATGTATCAGCTAATACAGTTAAGTCGATTTGTAGAAGAGAAAAATTAGAAAAGTTAGATACAGAAGATTTTGATACTTGTAAGGTATGTGGAGAAAAGTTAACTCATTTAAATGGGAAAAAACAAAAGAAATATTGTAGTGATGCTTGCCGAATGAAATGGTGGAAGAATAATCAAGACAAGATGAATAGAAAGGCATTTTCTACACATCAATGTAAATATTGTGAGAGAGAATTTACATCTTATTCTAATAATAAAAGAAAGTATTGCAGTCATGAATGTTATATTAAACACAGATTTGGAGGTAGTTATGAACAATAAAAATGAAGTAACCTACCAAATCACAATTAAAATATTAAGTAGCTTGTTTAGAAAAAATCTAATCACAAAAGATGAATTTGATTCATTCAAGCATAAGATGTTAGAAAAGTATACTCCCAAAATATCTGAATTTATGGAGTTATCACTTGATAAATAGTTGCTTTAGAGTGATATATAGTAATGACGAAAAGGAGGATACAATAATGAAAATTATAAAAAAGTTAGAAGCGCTAAATGTGACTGATGCTAAAAGGCAAAAGGTCGCAGCTTATGCAAGAGTATCACATAGAGATTTACTACAATCACTATCTGAACAAATAAGCTATTATAATAAACTTATACAAGATAATCCTAGTTGGGAGTATGCTGGAGTGTATTTTGATAACTCTGTAAGTGGAAGAAATACAAAAAAACGAAAGGAGTATTTAAGATTAATAGATGACTGTAGGAAAGGAAAGATTGATATAATTCTTACAAAGTCCATATCACGATTTGGAAGAAATACTATTGAGTTGCTAGAAACAATACGAGAACTAAAGAAATTAAACATAGGGGTTCAATTTGAAAAAGAGAATATCGATACACTCACTACAGATGGAGAGTTATTACTAACGTTACTCGCTGCTGTTTCTGAAGAAGAATCAAAGGCGATAGGTAGTAATGTAAGGTGGAGTGTAAAGAAGAAGTTTGAACAAGGATTACCACATAGCCCACAACCTATATTAGGATATAGATGGATAGGAGATTCTTATAAAATTGAAGAGTCAGAAGCTGACATTATTAGAAAGATTTATAAGTTATACCTATCAGGAATAAAACCAACACAGATATCAAGGGTATTAAATGAGGAAGGTAAACGCACAAGAAGAGGAGAAAAGTTTTCAAGACTAGCTATCTATAGAATATTATCCCAAGAAACTTATACAGGGAAACTTATATTACAAAAGACTTTTAATGTAAGAGAAAAAGGTCGTTCAGTAAAAAATACTGGTGAGAAGACTATGTACATAGTAGAAAATGCACATGAAGCAATTATTTCTCAGAAAATATTCAATAAAGTTCAAGAAATAAAAAAACAAGGTAACCTAAAAAAGGAGTAAAAGATGAATAGAAAAATTACAACTATACAAGCCAATAAGGACCTTAGTCGTCAGTCAAAACTACCTAGTATAAAAAAGAAAAAGGTCGCAGGTTACGCCAGAGTATCGACAGATAATGAAGATCAAACAAGTTCTTATGAAACTCAAATGAAGTATTATGAAGAGTACATATCAAGTAGAAAAGATTGGGAGTTTGTGAAGATGTATTCAGATGAGGGAATAAGTGGAACAAATACAAAAAAACGTCTAGGGTTTCAAGAAATGGTAAATGATGCACTAGCAGGTAAGATAGACCTCATATTAACAAAAAGTGTAAGTAGGTTCGCAAGAAATACGGTGGATTCACTATCAACTGTAAGAAAACTAAAAGATGTTGGAGTAGAGATATACTTCGAAAAAGAAAACATCTGGACATTTGATTCAAAGGGTGAATTGCTTATTACAATAATGAGCTCCCTAGCACAAGAAGAAAGTAGATCAATATCAGAAAATATAACATGGTCTAAGAGAAAACAAGCTGCTGAAGGTAAGGTTACGTTTCCATACAATAATGTATTAGGGTTTAAACCAAAAGAGGATGGAGGATTTGAAGTAGATAAAGAGCAAGCCAGAATAGTAAGATACATATTTGGACAGTTCTTATCAGGAAAAAATCCTAATCAAATAGCAAAGCATCTAACTGAAAATAAAATATCGACACCAAGAGGAAAAGAAAAATGGAGTTATAGCAGTGTAAGAAGTATTTTAACAAACGAAAAATATAAAGGTGATGCCTTACTTCAAAAATACTATATAGCAGACTTCTTAAACAAGACTCAGAAAAGGAACAACGGAGAGCTACCTCAGTATTATGTAGAAAATAGCCATGAAGCAATAATTGATAAAGAAGTATTTGATGCAGTTCAAGTGCAACTAAGCGAAAATAAAAAGTGGTATACAGAGAAAAACTACTTTGGAAAAATTAGGTGTGGATGTTGCGGTAGTTCATACGTGAGACATTTATGGCACTCAACCAATAAATATAAAGAGACAATATATAGATGTAAAGATAAGTATAAAAATGAAGAAAAATGTAATACACCTCATATTAGAGATGATGAGATTCAAAGATGGATAGTATCAGCATTAAATAAGGTAATTGATAATAGAAAAGAAATTATAGGTAATATAAAACTCCTGATGAAGATGATAAAAGAAGATAGAGGGGCAGATGATGAAATCATTCAACTCGAAGAAAAATTAGAAGACATCAGAAATGATGTAGAAAAGTTGATAATAACGAATTCCAAAATAGCACAGGATCAAGAAGAGTACACTAGAAAATATAATAAACTGATAGAAGAGTATAAATTGTTAGAAAAACAATTAGAACAGAGAAACTTAGATTTACTGAGTAAAAACAAGAGAGTAAGAGAACTGAAAATATTTATCGACTCATTAGAAAAACAAGGTGAGTTACTAACAGAATACGATGCTAAGCTATTTAATTATTTGGTAGATACGATAATAATTCATGAAGGAAAAAGAATAGAAATTCATTTAAAAAACGGAGAAGTCATATCAATTTAGGACTTTTTTATATATTGAATTGGGAAAATTATTGTTGAATGAAATATGTAGATAATTGTTCATTTTATCAATGAAAAACATACTCATATTTTATTAATTAATAAATAGAATTTAAATGGTTTTATTTGTTAATAACATTAAAAACTGTTATAATAAAGGTGAAGAGTCAGGAGGTGTTATTGTGAATAGTTATATAACAGAATTCGTTGTGAAGAATAAAAGAAGTCTATTCTTTATAATAATATTTTTTATAATAAATATTATTAGTAGCCTTCCACTTCCTTATTTATCTAAGATAATTATTGATGATATAATAATACCAAAAAATTATGAAATACTATACAAAGTATTATTAATATTTTTAATTATTATTATTATACAGGTATTAGGTAATTATATTTCTAACTATCTATCAATTAAATTAATACAAAATTATATGTATTCTTTAAAAAAAATATTATACAATAAAATCTTTAATTCTAAAGTTAAATTTAATAATATTGATATAGGGAATTCTCAAACTATTTTAACTAATGATACTTCAGTGGTAGCTATATATTCTTACAGTATATTTTGGAGTATTTCAACTAATATAGTGTTGCTGATAGCTTATTCATTTATTATGTTTGCAATAAATAATATACTATTTTTAATAAATGTAATATTAATGCCGTTTGTAGTATATGTATATATGAAAATAGGAGCAAAAATTGAAGAAAAAACAACAGAATTATAATTAAATAAAGATAGTACCTCAACGGTAATATATGAAAATTTATTTAATTCTAGAGAAGTTAAAGTAAATGATATTTTTAATTTTAGAAAAAATAAAATAAATACTATATTTAATCAAAATAAACAATTATCTATAACTCAAAATAAATTAATTTTAATTATGAATACAATATTATCTTTTGTGATTTCAATAGCACCTATAATTATTTTTATTGTAGGTATAACATTTATAAAAAATGGAAAAATCTCAATAGGAGAATTAATTACATTTGTAAGTTATCAAGGATTAATGTTTTCGCCTATACAATCACTTATGCAGAGTTTTTCTAGTTACAAAATATTAGTGGTTTCTTACAATAGGTTAAAATACTTTTTAGAAGAAACCAGAGATATATGTACAACTCAAGATCAAATTGAAAAAAATAATGAAATAATTATAAATAACTTTAGTGTAAAATTTCCTTGGGGAGATTCTTTAAGTGTTCCAAAATTTTCTTGTAGAGAAGGAGATTTGGTTTATATTAGCGGCAATAACGGGGTGGGGAAAAGTTTATTTGCAAATATTTTATCAGGACTAACAGACGATTGTTTAGATTTAGTTGGAAAGTTAACAGTGCCCAAAAAATTAAGTTTATTAACTGGAGAAAGTATTATATATACTGACTCACTCATCAATAATATACTATTGGGTGAAAAATATGATATTGATAAATTAGATAAAATTATTAATATGCTTAATATTAAAACACTTATTGCTAATAAAGAACAAATAATTATGCCTGTGTCACTAAGTTCAGGAGAAAAAGAAAAAATAATTTTTGCAAGAGAATTATATAGAGAACCTAAATTTATTATTGCTGATGAAGCATTTTCTAGTATTGATAAGAAAACTAGAAATAATATAATTAAATATTGTTTAGAAAGGAAAATTTCATTAATAATTATATCACATTACGATGAAATATTAATAAACTTAAGAGAGGTGAAACAATATAAAATAGAAAAAGAAAATAAAAATATATATGTAGAGGAGGTGTAAAAATGTTAGTTGAACCTATAAACCCTAAAATGGTAACTATTCTTACAACTTACAAATGTTCAGCCGCTTGTAAAGAATGTTGTTTTCAATGTACACCTAAAATAGAAATAAGGTTATCTTATGAAGAAATAGAAAATTTTATATTGGAATCATATGATAACTTTAAAGATACTTTAGAACTTTGTGTGTTTACAGGTGGAGAATGTACACTATTAGGAGAAGATTTATTTAAAGCCATAAAATTAGTAAATAGTTTAGGATTAAAGTCTAGAATAGTTACTAATGCGTCTTGGGCAAAAACAAAAAAATTAGCTGATAGGATGATAGATAAGTTAATAGACGCAGGCTTAAATGAAATAAATTATTCTACAGGAGATAATCATCAAGAATGGGTACCTTTTGAAAGCATAATTAATGCCTGTGAGTCTTCATGTGACAGAGGATTAATAACGTTGGTAAGTATAGAAAGTTTTACGGGTTCTACTTTTAGTTACGAAGATTTTGTTAATAACGATAAGGTAAAATCTATAAAAGAAAAGACGGGATGTCTTTCAGAAGTTAAAGCTTCTTGGATTTCATTGAAAAATCCAAAAACAATTGAAAAAAGTGGAAGAAAATTGGATGAGAATTATAATTATAAGCCTTGTGATGCTATTTTAAATTTTTTAGGGATAAATCCATTAGGAAATGTCATAAATTGTTGTGGTCTTACAATGGAATATATACCATCTATGAAAGCAGGAAAATATAAAAAAGGTACATTAAAAGAAATGTATTATAATAATTTTAATGATTTTATGAAAATATGGCTAAAGGTTAGTGGAGCAGAAAAAATATTATATTTTGCTTATCAAAAAAATAATAAATTAGAGAAATATATTAAAAATATAGTTCATCCATGTCAAGCATGTGCCATAATTTATAGAAATCCTGAAGTTAGAGAAACCTTAAATAATCACTATAAAGAAATAGTAACATCAATACTTGTAAAGTATGAAAATATGAGAAATAGTAGTTATAATTTAAATATTTAAGGAGGAAACAAATATGTTTAGTAATGATACAATATTTGGAACACCAGATTATTTAGAAAAAGTAAATGAAGAAGATTTTACATTAAATATAGAAAATGTAAGTAGTAATAATATAAGTGAAATAATAGGAATATTAGAAAAAACTGATGTATATGAATTAGATAATATTCAAACTAAGTATAAATTGGATGATGGTATTATATATGAGTATAAGCTAAAAAAAGATAGAGTATTGTTAGAATATATAAAAGAAAAAAATTATAAAGAGATATATAAGAGGCTGGAAGATTTAGAAGTAATACCAAAAAGAAATTTATATAAAAATGCATATTCAAAAATATTAAAAATACAAGCAGGGGATGAAGAACCTACTCCGCAGTCAGCTGTATATGTCTTTCCGGTAGCTGGAGTATTTGTTTTTGTTGGAGCTGTATACGCAGTACTTGTTCACAGTGCAGGAGCGGCTGTTAATGTCGGAGCAGGGGCAAACCTTTGGGTAGAGGTTAGCATAAAGTTTAAAGTCTATGGATATAGTATTGAATCTAAATTACTTACTCTTATTAAAGAATTATTTCCTAAGTTTAGTTTTTCAAATGTAGATTTAGATAAATATATGAATAAAAAGGAACAAGAAAACAACTTATTTAAATTTATAATATATGAATCTTCAGAAAAAATGAAAAATGAGCTTATTAGCCAAAAATATGAATATAATCTTCCATATAAAAATTGTTTAGATTTAATAAATTAAGGTGAGTGAAATGACAAGAAAGAAATATATATGTTTAATAATAGTGATAGGGATTTCTATATTTATATCTTATTTTTTTATAAGTGATATACGTGAATGGGCTGTAATAACTAATGTATTTTTAGCTAGTTTTCTTATATATACATCGTATCTTTTATTTTATAAAAAGAGTTATAATTTATTGGCTGGTATGACGGAAGAAGAATTGAAAAAATCTGAAAGTGATATAGAAATAAGACTTAAGTATGAAAAAGGTGCGAAAATTATGGGGGTAATTTCTTTTATTGGAGGACTTTTTGTACTGTATATATTATACTCGTCTTTGAAATTATAATAATTTTTAAGATGTTTATAGAATTACTAACGAAACAAGAACACATGGTCACAGCGTTTGATGAGAAACTGTTCAATATATTAGTTGAAAAAAATGGTTATATATACGAAAGATAAAGCAGAAGTCCACTTCAAAAATGGTCAGGTCATAGAAATATGATCTGACTGTTTTTATGAATGGAATGAAACATTCATTTTATGATATAATATAAAAGATTAACAGAGATGAGAAATAATGAGGGTTGCCTAAATCGTTAAAAAGTGTGGCACAAAGTAGCGATAAACGAAAGATATCACTACGGAGTTAGTAAGGGAACTAGCTTGCTCACCAAATAGTGGCGAGCGTATGAGATTGAGATGATTTATCATCCAATCGAATTGTTCCGTTGCACCCCCTAAGAGGGTTTTGCACCCCCTAGTGATAAAAAAAGGAGCTTTTGTATGATAAAATTAGTTGTTACAGATATAGATGATACGTTAGTAAATAGTAGAAACGAAATTTCTAAAAAAAATAGAGAAGTAATAGAAAAATGTAAGGAGCAAGATATAAAAGTTATTTTAGCTTCAGGAAGACCAGATTTTGGTATGATGAAGATAGTTGAAGATTTAAAACTAGATAGTTATGATAATTATCTACTATCATATAACGGAGCAAGAATAGCTAATCTAAAAACTGGAGAAGTTGTTTATGAAAAATTCTTATCACCGGAAAGAATTAAATTTTTAATAGATAAAGCACTGGAAAACGATTGTGATATTCTAACATATCAAAATGGCGATGTGTTAACAAATCGTGATAATGAATATGCACGTGTAGAAGTAGGGTTGGTAGGAGCAAAACTTATAATTGCTGAAAACATGAAAGAGCACATAAAAGAAGGTGCAGCTAAGGTAATTATATTAAAACACCCTGGCGAAGCACAAGCTGTTAAAGAAAAACTTCAAAAAGAGTTAGGTGATGAGTACGAAGTAGCAACTTCAAAACCATTTTTTATAGAAGTTAATGACAAAGGTATTTCTAAAGGGAACTCACTAGACGCACTATGTAAAAAACTAGGCCTAACTAAAGACAATGTAATGGCTCTTGGAGATGGACTTAATGATTTAAGTATGATAGAGTTTGCTGGTATGGGTGTTGCAGTAGATAATGCTAACCCAGTTTTAAAAGAAGCGGCAGACTTTATATCAAAGAGTAACGATGAAGATGGATTTGCTTATGCAATTGAAAAATTTATTTTAAATAATGAAAATTAAGATAGACGGACGATACAAAGTATCGCCCTTTCTTTTGGAAAGAGGAAAAAATGAAAGTAACATTAATATGTGTTGGAAAAGTAAAGGAAAAATTTTATCGTGATGCGATAAAAGAATATGAAAAGCGACTAGGAGCATATATAAAATTAAATACAATAGAAATAAATGATGAGAAAGTAAAGGTGGAAAATCCATCAGAGATTGCCATTGCTATGGACAAAGAGGGGAAAAATATTCTTTCGAAAATTAAAGATAATCAATATGTTATTACGTTAGAGATTCTCGGAAAAAATCTATCAAGTGAGGATTTTGCAGAAAAAATTAATAATCTTATGTTATCAGGAAACAGTGATGTTGTTCTTGTAATTGGTGGGAGCTATGGCCTATCTGATGAAGTGAAAAAATGTAGTAATTATGCACTATCTTTTAGTAAGATGACATTCCCACACCAAATGATGAGAGTAATTTTACTTGAGCAGGTGTACCGTGCATATCGTATAATAACAGGTGCTAGTTATCATAAGTAGTGAGTCATAACATAATTAATATTAATTGTGTAGATTATCTGGTATAATAAAGATAAGGAATAATATTTGTTGATGTATTAGAGAGCTTTTATATATAGTTAGTTATAAAGGAGGATTTTATTATGTTAAATGGATTATTTGCAATAATTTTCTTTATAGTAATCTTAATTGGATATGTAATCTCTGTATATTTTTCAACGATAATGTTTGAGATGTTAGGGGTTAGAACTAGTTTAGCATTTATCCCTTTTTATAATACATATCTTATCTATAAAGAATATCAAGGTCGAGTTTGGAAGAAAAATTGGGGTGTATTATATAATATAATTTTTATAATAGTCACTCTTTGTGTTTTTTCAAAAGTTTTAACTATATTAATAATATCTTTTTTAGGACCATTAACTATTATAGTAATACTTGTAACTAGAAGTATTTTTTTAGTAATACAATATTTTCCGGTATTAAAAAATAAACTTTTTAAAGCAGTATTATTATTAAACGTACTCTTGCCTTTTATATTATATTTATTAAATTATAGTATTGAGAATTACCAATTAATTATTAGTGTAAGTTTTATGATAGTGTATTTTATTGGGGCATTTGATATGTGGTATAAAATAAGGAGTAAAAAATATGTGCTTTATGAAAAATTAGATTATGGAAAACTAAGTTATGATGAAATAAGAGTGGAGTTAAAGTCAAGAGGTAGAATGTTAATTCATCCTGTAGAAGATGGAAAAAGTTATTATTTATAATTTAACCAAGAAATGGAAGATAAAAAAGAAGATATAGAATAATTTTACTATTCTACAAAATTAATTAACTAATATACATTATGTGTAGAAATCTTTTTAGATTAAAATAGTGAAACTTTATAATCTAAAAAGATTTTTTTGTTATAGAAGATAAGATAAACTATAATATTTTAAAAAGATTCTCTATATCAGAAGATTAAGAAGTGTTAGAAAATATAACATATATTTAGATAATAAAGTATATTCAAGTATAATAATGAAGTTAATAATTATAAATTAAAATTTCTAACTTTACTTTATTATATTAAGGAGACTTTATTATGAATATAATGGATTTACTTACTAGTCTAAATGACTTTATGTGGTCATACTTTCTAATTGGATTAGTAATTGTTACAGGTATTTATTTTACATTTAGTACGAAATTTGTTCAATTTACTTATATAAAAGAAATGTTCAGATTAATTTCTGAAAAACCAAAAGTAGGAAAAGATGGAGAACAAAAAGGAGTATCAGCATTCCAAGCCTTTACTATTTCTGCTGCATCACGTGTGGGAACAGGAACTATTGCTGGTGTTGCTATTGCGATAGCATTAGGAGGTCCTGGTTCAGTATTTTGGATGTGGGTAATGGCTCTTTTTGGGGGTGCCTCGTCTTTTGCAGAATCTACGCTTGCCCAAGTATATAAAGTGCGCGATAGAAAAGGTGTTTATCGTGGGGGGCCAGCATACTATATGGAAAAAGGTCTTGGTCAAAAATGGATGGGTGTATTGTTCGCGATTGTTATTTCAATAACTTATGGTATTGCATTCAACTCAGTACAAACAAATACTATAGCTCAATCATTAGAGATTTACAATATTAATTCTAAAGTTGCAGGTATTGCACTTCTAGTGCTTACAGTTTTTGTTATTTTTGGAGGAGTGACAAAAGTTGTAAAAATTACTCAATGGTTAGTTCCTATTATGGCTGTTATTTATTTATTTATAGTTTTTATAATTATGATTATTAATTTTGATAAAATTCCAGGAGTATTTAGCCAAATTGTAAGATCTGCTTTTGGTCTTGAACAAGTTGGTGGTGGTGTAATTGGTATGGGGACTTCAATTTTACTTGGGGTAAAACGAGGAATGTTTACTAACGAAGCGGGTCTTGGTTCTACACCGAACGCAGCAGCGACAGCTGATAGTACTCATCCTGCTAAACAAGGGTTTATCCAAACACTTGGAGTATATTTTGATACTTGTTTAGTATGTACAGCGACAGCATTTTTAATTTTGTTATACCCAGGTATAGAGTATGGGAAAGGTAGCTTACAAGGTATTAGACTTACACAGGCTGCACTTACTTCTCAAATTGGAAGTATAGGTACTGTTTTCTTAATCGTAGCAATCTTTTTATTTGGATATAGTTCAGTTATTGGGAACTACTACTATGGAGAAACTAATATTCAATATTTACTACCTAAAAAATGGGCGGTAAATGTATATCGTGTTATTGTATGTATATTTGTGTATATCGGAAGCGTAATGGACCTAGACTTAGTTTGGGGTCTTGCTGATATAACAATGGGTATCATGAGTTTACTTAACTTAATCGCTATTATCGGTCTTTCTGGCGTAGTTTATGTAGTGTTAAAAGACTATGTTAAACAGCATAAGCAAGGGAAAGATCCAGAATTTTACTTAGATAATTTACCGATAAAAATAAATAACGCTACAGCATGGGAAAATAAAAAAGAAGATTAATGAGAATAACCAGTCTATTAGAAATAGTAGACTGGTTTTTTAAAAATATCTAGATATTTATCATAGAGCGATATATTCCTTGCATTCTTTTGTGAATTGTGATATTATATTAAACGTATTTTAATTATAAAATATATGCGATGAGCCGATAAGTAGAAGTTCTTGCGTACCGTAGGATACAGAAAAGAAATCAGTGGTTGAGAGATTTCTCCTAGGCAGGACTTTGAAGTAGACGGTGAGCATTTAGAGTGAAAGGTAAGTAGCTTTAAACGTGGTTAGAGCGTTAATCTTATTAAGTGCTAATTATAATTAGAATAAAGGTGGTACCACGGAAACTTTCGTCCTTATATCAGGATGAAGGTTATTTTTTTATCTAAAATTTAATATATAAGCCACAAATAAACTTAATAAATAAAGTGAGAAATTAAAAATATTTAATAATTAGGAGGAAAAGCTATGACTGAAATGTCTACAAAATATAATCCGACCGAAGTTGAACAAAATCGTTACAATTGGTGGTTAGAAAAAGAAGTTTTTAAAGCCGACAATAAAAGTAATAAAAATCCATATACAATAGTAATTCCACCACCAAACGTAACTGGGAAATTACATATTGGACACGCATGGGATACAACATTACAAGATATGTTAATACGTTACAAACGTCTAAAAGGATTTGATGTACTTTATCTTCCAGGAATGGATCATGCGGGTATTTCGACTCAAGCGAAAGTAGAAGCAAAAATGCGTGAGGAAGGAATTTCACGTTATGACTTAGGTCGTGAAAAATTCTTAGAGCGTGCGTGGGAATGGAAAGAAGAATATGCTGGTTATATTCGTGCGCAATGGGCAAAATTAGGATTGGGTCTTGATTATTCTCGTGAAAGATTTACCCTTGATGAAGGATTAAACAAAGCTGTAACAAAAATCTTTGTAGACCATTATAATAATGGAACTATTTATCGCGGAGAAAAAATTATTAACTGGGATCCAGTTCAAAGAACAGCTCTTTCTAATATTGAAGTAATTCACAAAGACGTAGAAGGTGCATTTTATCATCTTAAATATTTCTTAGCTGACGAAAGTGGAGATTATTTAGAAGTAGCAACTACACGTCCAGAAACTCTATTTGGAGATACTGCTGTTGCGGTTCATCCTGAAGATGAGAGATATCAAAAATACATTGGTAAAACAGTTCTTCTACCAGTGACAAATAAAGAAATTCCAGTTGTTGCAGATGAATATGTTGAAAAAGATTTTGGAAGTGGCGTTGTTAAGATTACTCCAGCGCACGATCCAAATGACTTTGAAGTAGGGGAACGTCATAACTTACCACGTATTATCGTTATGGATGAAGGTGCTGTAATGAACGAGCATGCAGATAAATATAATGGTATGGATCGTTTTGAATGTCGAAAAGCACTTATTGCAGACTTGCAAGAAAGTGGAGTTTGTTTCAAAATCGAAAAACATCTTCACTCAGTAGGGCATTCAGAACGTAGTGGTGCGGTTGTTGAGCCATATCTTTCTAAACAATGGTTTGTTGATATGAAACCTCTTGCTGATAAAGTTTTAGAAAATCAAAAAGATGAAGATGGAAAAGTTAATTTTTATCCACCACGTTTTGAGCATACATTAAATACATGGATGGAAAATATTCAAGACTGGTGTATTTCTCGTCAATTATGGTGGGGACATCGTATTCCAGCTTGGTATCACAAAGAAACTGGTGAAGTTTATGTGGATGTAAATCCACCTAAAGATATAGAAAACTATGTCCAAGATGAAGATGTTCTTGATACTTGGTACTCTTCAGCATTATTCCCATTCTCAACATTAGGATGGCCGGATTTAGAAAGTGAAGATTTCAAACGTTACTATCCAAACAGCTGTCTAGTAACTGGATACGATATTATCTTCTTCTGGGTTGCTCGTATGGTATTCCAGGGATTAGAATTTACAGGAACTCGTCCATTTGAAGATTGTTTAATCCACGGTTTAGTTCGTGATGAACAAGGCCGTAAGATGAGTAAGTCTCTTGGTAATGGTGTAGATCCGATGGAAGTAATTGAACAATACGGAGCCGATAGCTTACGTTACTTCTTAGCTACAAACTCAACACCAGGACAAGATTTACGTTACTCAACTGAAAAAATTGAAGCAAGTTGGAACTATATCAATAAAATCTGGAACGCTTCTCGTTTCGTAATTATGAATCTAGAAGGGTTTGAGTACAATGATATAGATTTATCAGGAGAAAAAACACTAGCTGATAAATATATCTTAACAAAACTTGCTAAAACTATTGAAGATTTCGAAAGATTATTTGAGAAATATGAGTTTGGAGAAGCAAGTCGTATTCTGTATAACTTTGTGTGGGAAGAGTTTTGTTCATGGTATATTGAAATTGCTAAGATTCCATTAAATGGAGAAGATGAAGTTGCTAAGAAAACTACTAAATCTATTTTAGTATATGTACTAGACGCTTCACTAAAAATGCTACATCCATTTATGCCGTTTGTTACAGAAGAAATTTGGCAACACATTCCTCACGTAGGAGACAGTATTGTGACTAGCCAATTAGCTGAAGTAGATTCAAACTTAGTATTTGAAAAAGAAACGGAAGATATGCAATTTATCCAAGATGTAATAACAGCAGTGCGTAATATTCGTAGTGAAGTTAATGCACCTATGTCACGTGAAATACCTATTAAGATTAAATATGCTCAAGAAAACGTAAAAGAAGTATTATTAAGTGGGAGTTCATATTTAGAAAAGTTTGCTCGTCCTAGCGAACTTATCATAGAACGTGAAGTAGAAGCGAGTGAAACTGACATCAGTCGTATTTTACCAGGTGCTGAAATCTACGTTTCATTAAGTGATTTAATCGATGTAGTTAAAGAAAAAGAACGTCTAGGAAAGGAACTAGAGAAATTACAACAAGAATTAGATAGAGTAAACAAAAAACTTTCTAATGAAAAATTTGTTGGTTCTGCTCCAGAAGCTGTTGTAGCTAAAGAAAAAGAAAAACAAGTAGCATATCAAGAACAATATGATAGTGTTAAAGAACGTATTAATGCGTTAGATAATTTAAAATAATAAAATAAAAATCCTTAAACATAAAAAATTATGTTTAAGGGTTTTTGTTTTATAAATAAGTTTATTCATCTTTGTTGTTTTTCTTTTTCCAAAAAAGGAAGATTATAACTAAGAGAATAACAGCAATACCTATATACGCTCCATAATTTTTAACTACTTCACCAGTGTTAGGTAATGTATCAATAGATAATAAATTCATAAATATACCTCACTATTGTTCGTTGTTTTCTGTTTCAGTGCTTTCTTTTAAAACTTCAGTTTCTATTTTTTCTTTAACTTCTTCTATTGTTCTTTCTGCATTATCAGAGAACGTTTGGATTTTTTCTTTAACTTTGTCTGCTTCTAAATCTTCTTTAATATCTTCTACTTTCTCTTTTATTGAATTAACTTTTTGTTTTGCAGTTTCAACAAAATTAGAAATATTCGGTTTGATTTCTTCAGCAACTTTTTTAGCAGAGCCTAGATTTTCCTTGAATTCGGCAGAATACTCACGGATATTACTAGCGTGTTCTTTTATTTCACATGCGTTGTCAGATAACTTTTTTCCATAGTCAACAGCATCATTGTATGTTTCTGTTAGTTTATCTTTTGTGCGATTGGCAACTTTAATTGCATCTTTATATAAATAATCAGCGGCTTCAGTAATTCCATTTTTTTCTGCATAACGAATCATACATCTAGTATAACCGTATGAATCTTTTGCTTTTTTCTTTATAAAGTTAAAATGTTCTTCTAGTTTTTCTGAGTTTTTAGTGTAATAGTTAGCTACTGCGATTCCAGAACCAATTATTAAAAGTTTTGATAATTTTGACATAATACACCTCATTACTTTTTTATTTTATTATATCATATATATCTTTAAATATAAATTAAGTTTTACAAATAATAATCAAGAGGGGCTGCTTTATTAAAATTTAATACAATAAAAATATTGAGTTTCACAACATTTTGTTATAAAAACAGATATATTACACATTATTTAATTTTAATCTTGAAATAATGTGTAATATATTATATAATTATAGTTGTAAAACACAATAAAGGAGGAACAATGAAATTAACAGAGAGACATAAAGCTATAATTGAAATAGTAAAAGAGTTTGAACCAATTACTAGTGATGAAATTGCAGAAAGACTCTCTTTAGGAAAATCTACACTTAGGAATGATTTAGCGGTTCTTGGCATGTTAGAAGTGCTAGAGGCAAAACCAAATGTGGGATATTATTACAATTATAACTTTTTACCAGGGGAGCAAAGAGAAGAAGTAAAAAGGAAATCTGTTAAAGAAATAATGGGGATAGCTATAACAGCTAAAAGTACAGCAAGTTATTCTGAAGTATTATCGAAGTTATTTATTTATGATGTAGGCACTATTTTTATAGTTAATGAAGAGAATCATTTAGTTGGAGTTACTTCTAGAAAAGATATGTTGAAACTAGCAAGAAATGCCGATGCTGATTCATTACCTATAGCACTTGCTATGACACGCGTTCCTAATGTAATTTATATTCATGAGGATGAATTAGTAAGTGATGCATTAAGGAAAATTATTTTGCATGAGATTGACTGTTTACCGGTTGTCAGGGAGGACAATGGTAATAAGATAATCGTAGGTAAAGTTTCAAAAACTACATTGATAAAATTATTACTAGAGATACTGGAGGGTTAAAATGTTAACTGTACACATAATTTCAGATTCCATAGGTAATACTGCGAAAGATGTAGTTGATGCTGCGTTAATTCAGTTTTCTTATGGCCAAGTAAAATATAAAGTTTTAAAAAACTCTAATGTTTGCACAAAAGAAAGAATAGCTTCAATTATAGAAAATATAGCAGAAGATGATGTAGTTGTCCAAACATTAGTAGATAAAGAACTAGCAAAATATGCAAGACAGCTTGCAGAAGAAAAAAATGTTAAAGTTATTGATCTATTAAGTGATATGCTGAATATTTTTGAAGAAAAATTAAAAGTTAAATCTGAGAATAATCCAGGTTTAATTAGAAAAATGGGAGCAGAGTATTTTAAAAGGGTAGATGCATTAGAATTTGCTGTAAAATACGATGATGGCAAAGATATAAATGGGTTTAAAGAAGCGGATGTGATAATTTTGGGAGTATCGCGTACTTCTAAGACGCCACTTAGTTTATATTTAGCAAATAGAAATATTAAAGTTATGAATGTTCCGATAGTCAAGGATCTAATTTTACCGGAAGAATTGTATGAGGCTAAACGTAAAATTGTTGGATTAACGAATTCTGTGGAGCAGCTTAATAAGTTGAGGGGAGAACGACTAAAAGCACTTGGAGTTAATCATGGGACGGATTATACGGATGAGATGCGAATCTTTGAAGAGTTGGAATATGCACTAGGTATCATGGAAAAAATTGGGTGTCCTGTAATCGATGTGCATAACAAAGCAATTGAGGAAACAGCAGAAATAATTATTGGGATTATGAGAGAAAGAGGACTTGAGGTTTAAACAAAATAATTAATTGTTTTAATTAATGGAAGATGAAAAGTTATTTATTGTGACACGGAGAATCACTTTTGTTATAAATAATTTGATAATTAAAAATTATAAAAGTTTTTTAAAAAATATATATAAATTATTTTATGGGGGAAAATGCAATGACAAAAAAATATGTTTATAATTTCAGTGAAGGAAATAAAGATATGAGATCTTTACTGGGAGGAAAAGGTGCAAATCTTGCAGAAATGAAGAGCTTAGGGATAAATGTACCTCCTGGATTTACTATTACAACAGAAAGCTGTAATAGCTATTATGAAAATGGGGAAAGAATAAAACCTGAAATTTTAAAACAAATAAATGACCAATTAGCAACACTAGAAAAAGAAATTGGGAAGAAATTAGGTAGCTTAGAAAATCCATTGTTAGTTTCAGTGCGTAGTGGTGCAGTGTTCTCAATGCCAGGGATGATGGATACAATCTTAAACTTAGGATTAAATGATGAGACTACTATAGTATTAGCGAAGAAAAATAACAATTATCGTTTTGCGTATGATAGTTATCGTCGTTTTATTCAAATGTTTTCTGATGTTGTTATGAACGTTGAAAAATACAAATTCGAAGAAGTTTTAACACGTGTTAAGGCAGAAAATGGCTATGCACAAGATAGTGATATGAATGAAAAAGACTTATTTAAAGTAGTTGAAGAATTCAAAGCTATTTACAGAAAAGAAGTAGGCCGTGATTTCCCAATGAGTGTAAAAGAGCAACTTATGCTTGCAGTTGAGGCGGTATTCAAGTCTTGGAATAATAATCGTGCTAAAGTTTACCGTAGATTACATAATATAAGCGATAAGCTGGGTACAGCTGTTAATATTCAAGCAATGGTATTTGGGAATATGGGAGATAATTGTGGTACGGGAGTATCATTCAGCAGAAATCCAGTAACAGGTGAAGATAAACTTTTTGGAGAATATTTAATAAATGCTCAAGGGGAAGACGTAGTAGCAGGTATTAGAACTCCGAAAAATATTAGTATTTTAGAAGAAGATATGCCACATCTTTATGAAGAATTTGTTGACATCTCTAAAAAACTGGAAAGACATTATAAAGATATGCAAGATATCGAGTTCACAATTGAAGATGGAAAATTATATATCCTTCAAACTCGTAATGCGAAAAGAACTCCTAATGCGGTTGTAGAAGTAGCGGTATCTTTAGTAGAAGAAGGGGTTATAACTAAAGAGGAAGCTATTTTAAGAATAGGAACTGAAGAAATTAATAAACTTTTACATGCAACATTCGAAGAGAAAAGTCTAAAAGGTGCAAAACAACTGACACAAGGGTTAGCAGCATCACCAGGTGCGGCTGTAGGTAAAATATACTTTTCAGCAGAAGATGCAGTAGAAGCTGCAAAAACAGAAGCAGTAGTTTTAGTTCGTGAAGAAACTTCTCCAGAAGATATTGAGGGGATGGTTAGTTCTGAAGCGATAGTTACTCTTAGAGGTGGAATGACATCACATGCTGCTGTAGTAGCACGCGGAATGGGTAAATGTTGTGTTTGTGGATGTCAAAACATGATTATCGATTACAAAGAGAAAACTCTAAGAATTTCTGACTTAGTTTTACGTGAAGGTGATACAATTTCTGTTGATGGAAGTAGTGGTAAAGTTTATCTTGGAGAAGTTGAGAAGGTTGAAGCAACGTTTAGTTCAAGATTTAAAAAATTATTAAGTTGGGCAGATGAAATTCGTCAAATGAGTGTTTTTGCAAATGCAGATAATGAAATTGATGCAAAAGTTGCTTTTGAGTTTGGAGCTGAGGGTATAGGACTTTGCAGAACGGAACATATGTTCTTTGAAGAAGATAGAATTAGCTTAGTAAGAAAAATGATTTTAGCAGCTGACACAACTGAAAGGGTGAAATTCTTAGATAGATTACAACCAATTCAAAGTGAAGATTTCTATAAAATATTTAAGGCTGCTAATGGTAAATCAGTTAATATTCGTCTATTAGACCCACCTCTACATGAATTTTTACCAAAAGATGATAAAACAATAGAAGTTATAGCAGAAGAGCTAAATGTAACAGCATCTCAATTGAAATCTAAAGTAGCTAGTATTGCAGAATTCAACCCGATGATGGGACACCGAGGCTGCCGTTTAGGTATTACTTATCCGGAAATTTATCTAATGCAAGCTAAAGCTATTAGTTCAGCAGCGATAAGAGCTAGAAAAGAAGGAATAGATGTTAATGTTGAAATTATGATTCCACTAGTAGGTTTAGAGAAAGAATTGTCAACACTTAGAGATCAAATAGTAGAATTAGTTGAAAAAGAGATTCATTTGTATAATGCAGAGTTTAATTATAAAGTAGGTACTATGATAGAAATACCACGCGCATGCTTAATTGCAGATAAGATTGCAAAACATGCTGATTTCTTCAGTTTTGGTACAAACGACTTAACACAACTTACTTTCGGTTATTCTAGAGATGACGCCGAGAAATTTATCGACATTTATAAAAAGAAAAATATTCTAGAATCTGATCCTTTTGTTCATTTAGATGAAAGTGGAGTGCTAGAGTTGATGCAACTTGCGGTTCAAAAAGCTCGTGAGACAAAACCAGCTATTAAACTTGGAATTTGTGGAGAGCACGGAGGAGATGAAAAATCAATTCTTCTATGTTCTAAACTAGGTTTAGGTTATGTATCTTGTTCTCCATATCGTGTAATAATTGCGCGTATAGCAGCAGCTAAAGCAGCAATAGGGGATGTAGAAGCTTCTTCAACAAAATAATTAACAATAAATTAATAAACTAGGTAAAAGCGACTTTGAATGATGATTTTCAAAGTCGCTTTTTTAAGTTTAGTATAAGGTGAAATAAATATAATTTAATAGATAAGTGCTACTTAGTAACTAATTTGCGATAAAGGCAGATGAGTTTAATCATAGGTATCGTTATATTACAAATACATTAAATAATTTCAAATATTAATAATATTTAGCTAAGTAAATTGATTTTTTTTTCAATATACATTAAAATTAGTTTAGTATATTGAACTTTTATTTTTAGAAATAAAAGTTGAAGTAAAGGAATAGGAAGTTTAAATATTAAGTAAAGAAAGGATATGTTATGGCAGAAAATAATAACGAGCGTTTATCGAGAAGAGATAAGCATTCAACAGAGAAAAAGACAGTTATGCCAGGTGGATATATATCTAGAAAAAATATTAATAGTTCAAAAACAAATGAACAACAAAGGCGAGCAATAAATGAAGAAGTGATGAGAAGACGTGCTCAAAAACTTAAAAGTAGTCAGCAAACGTCGTCAAATTCACCTCAAGGACAACATGGTTTAGGAGGGAGAGGGGGTAATCCTAACGGAAGAAGACCCCTACCACCAGGAAGAATAAGTAAGCCAAATTTCAATAATGGGAAAAAAGGACTATGGCTGAAAATTTTGAGATATGGTCTATATGCCGCAAGTATTGCTATCATTTCAATATTTTTACTATGTGTATTTTGGATTTATCAAGCACCAGCTTTTGATTCGAAAATATTAGATAACAATAGTAGGACAGTTGTTTATGATGTAAATAATAATGAGGTAGCTAAACTTGGTAATCAAGTTGGTGAAAATTTAGAAGCATCTGATATTCCTGAAAAAATGCAGGAGGCAATATTAGCAACGGAGGATAATAGATTCTTTGAACATGGAGCAGTAGACTATCGCCGATTAGTAAAAGCTGTCTTTTCTAATCTTACGAGTGGTTTTGGTTCTCAAGGGGGATCTACAATTTCACAGCAGCTTATTAAAAGAACGTTTCTAGATGATAATAAGAGTGTAAAACGTAAAGTTCAGGAAGCATACTTAGCTTATAAATTAGAACAAAATTATGATAAAGAGTCTATTTTTACTATGTATGTAAATAGAATTTATTATTCAGATGGTGTTTATGGATTGAAAACAGCAGCGAAGTATTACTATGGTAAAGAATTAAGTCAATTAACATTGCCGCAAATGGCACTACTTGCTGGATTACCTCAACATCCTAATACTTATAATCCATATGATAATGCAGAAGCGGCTAAAACACGTCGTGATACAGTACTTTATTTAATGCAATATCACGGGAAAATTACTGAACAAGAAGCAACTGCTGCTAAAAACACAGATGTACTTGCAGGTATAGTGAAAAGAAATGAAAATGAACGTGTTATTCTTTCTAGTGAGTTTGATAGTAAATACACTTCATATATGAATGAAATAGTTAGAGAACTTAAGAATAGTAAAGAATATAAGGATTATGAAGGAGACGTGCTAAACTTAGGACTTAAGATTTACACTAATTTCGATCCGAAAATCCAAGATTCATTAAGTACAAGTATGAGTAGTAATTTAGTAGGTATAAAACAGGCAAGTAATGTATCGATGGTTGTTTTAAATAATGAAAATAGTGGAATTGCGGCTTTATATGGTGGGAAAAATCAGACTTTCCATGGATATAATATAGCAACGCAAGCGAAGTTACAAGCTGGATCATCAATTAAACCAATTTTGGCTTATGGACCAGCTATTGAGTACTTAAATTGGGGATCAGGGCAAACAATAGAAGATAAAGCAATACCTGGCACTCAAATTCAAAACTGGGATAGACAATACCATGGTAATATTACGATGAATAATGCATTAACATGGTCATATAATATACCAGCGATTAAAGCATATCAGCAAGTTGGATTTGAAAGAGTTAAGCAATATGCAGCTAATGTAGGCATGGAAGTAAAAGATGATTCTATAACAACGCCGATAGGAGGAAGTAGTGATGGTTATTCACCACTTCAAATGGCTGCAGCCTATGTACCATTCAGCAATGGAGGATATTATGCGACGCCAAAAGCTATTAAAAAAGTTTATGACAGTGAAGGTACAGAGATAAAGAGTTTTAGTACTGATGACAGAAAGAGAGTTATCAAAGAGTCTACAGCGTATATAATAACATCAATGTTACGTAACGTAGTTAATGGGACAGCAGCTTATGCACGTATAAGTGGAGCAGATATGGCGGTTAAAACAGGAACTACAACTTTTGGTGAAGCTGAAGCACAAAAATATGGCTTTGATATAAATAACTATTCAAAAGATTCTTGGACAATAGGATACACGAGTAATTATACTTTAGCTGTATGGCAAGGGTTTGATGCTATTGATGGACCAACTAAATTTATGACACAACAAGATACACAAAGAACACAAATGTTATATAGATTGAATATGCAAAATATAGTTCGTATTCATCCGCCTAAAGGATTTAATGTTCCAGGAAATGTTGGTTCAATAGATGGTGGTGTAAGGGTTATTTCAGATAGTGAACGCCGTCAAATAGAAGAGCAGCAAAGAAGAGCGCAAGAAGAAAGAAATCGTTCTGAGAATAATAATTCAGATAACGATGATAAAGATTCTAACACGACGAACAATAGAAATAACAACTCAAATAATAGTGGAAATACCGCTTCTAATAATAGATCAAACAGAAATAACAATAATTCAAATAATGGATAAAGGATAAGAGATTAGCTCTATTATATATAATATGTGATAGAGTTAATCTTTTTTAATTTTGAAAATACTACACAAAAGTTTTTTTTTAGTGTACAATAGAAATTAGAATTTGATGATTATCTAGAAAATACATCAAATTGTTGAATGATGCAGATATATTATAAGATGGATGTGAAGCTATGAAAAAAAAATTAGTAATAATTACGGGAATAAGTGGAGCAGGTAAGAATACAGCGTTAAGTATTTTTGAAAGTCAAGGATATTTTTGTACAGATAATCTACCTGGACTTTTAGTTGAGGATTTTTTACGTATAATTGAAGAAAAAGAGATAGACAAAACGGCTATTAGTATAGATATTCGAAGTAAGCATCTTCATGTTGATTTAAAAGAATTATTTAAAAAAATTCAGCATAATGAATATTTTGACTTAAAGATTATCTTTTTAGATAGTGAAGATCAAGTTTTGGTTAATCGTTATAAAGAAACGAGAAAAAATCATCCATTATCGACAGAATATAGTCTTCTCGAAGGTATAAAACAAGAGCGTCGCGCTATGGATGGAGTTAAAGGTATTGCAAACTACATTTATGATACTACTAATTTAAAGGTAAAAGATTTGCAACAAAAAATATTGGCAGATTTTGGAATAGAAAAGAAAGATAGTTATCATATAACGGTCTCTAGTTTCGGTTATAAATATGGGTTACCCATTGATGCTGATAACATAGTGGATGTTAGATTTTTAAAAAATCCATTTTATATAAATGAGCTTCGTGAAAAAACTGGACAAGATGCAGAAGTGTTCGATTATGTTTTTTCAGATAGTATGACACAGGAATTTTATGAGAAATATAAAGATTTAATAGTTTATATGATTGATAAGTATCAGTATGAAGGGCGAGATAAAGTAGCGATTGCAATAGGTTGTACTGGAGGGAAGCATCGCTCAGTAAGTATTGCTCGAAAAATACATGAAGATATTTCGAAATTAGGATATAAAGTTTATCTTGAACATCGAGATATAGACAAGGGTAGGTAGGAAATGAGAACAAAAGTAAAAGTAGTAACTATAGGTGGAGGAACAGGCTTATCTGTTCTTCTTAGAGGATTAAAGAAGTATCCTCTGGATATAACAGCAATAGTTACTGTAGCAGATGATGGGGGAAGTTCTGGAAAAATTAGAAGTGATATGAATATTCCATCTCCTGGAGATATAAGGAATGTTATAGCGGCTTTATCAGATGTTGAGCCGTACTTGGAGAAGATGTTTCAATATAGATTTGACTCTGGAGAAGTAAAAGGCCATCCAGTAGGAAACTTAATGTTAGCTGCAATGACGGATATTCATGGTGATTTTACAACAGCGGTAAAAGTAATGAGTAAAATACTAAATGTACGTGGTAAGGTATTACCAACAACAAATGATATTGCAACACTTAATGCGGTGTTGTCTACTGGAGAAATTATTCGTGGTGAGTCATCGATAACTGAAGCCGGTGGGATTATTGATCATGTTTATATAACCCCGTCTAGAGTCAGACCTAATGAGGATGTGTTAAAAGCAATTGAAGAGGCGGATTACATTATCATGGGGCCAGGTAGTCTATATACATCTATAATTCCAAATTTAGTAATTTCTAATGTATCAGAAAGAATACGCGAGAGTGAAGCTAAAAAGATATATGTTTGCAACGTCATGACACAACATGGTGAAACGGATAATTATACTGTTTCAGATCATATAAAGGCTATAAATAAACATGTTGAAGAAAATATTTTCGATATAGTTATTGCTAATTCACGTGAGTTCGATTCGAAAGTTTTAGAAAAATATCACAAAGAAAAACAAGAAGCTGTTCGAATTGACTATGAAGAAATAAATAAATTGGGAATTGAATTAATAGAAAATAGAGATGTTGGAATCGTTGAAAATAATGTGATTAGACACAATGCAGAAAAAGTTTCTGAATTAATTTATGATTATATTATAGACGACAAGCCAACAATGATTTATAATAAGAGATAAAGTCAAACAAAGGAGAACAAAAATGCACTTAAATTTTGATTATTCGAAAGCGTTAAATTTCTTTAATGAACAAGAAGTGAAAAATATGGAGGATTATGTGAAAGTTGCACATAATCAGCTGCATAACAAAACAGGGATCGGAAATGATTTCTTAGGTTGGTTGGAATTACCGACTAATTATGATAAAGAGGAATTTGCACGTATTAAAGAAGCTAGTAAAAAAATTCAAAACAATTCTGATGTGCTTGTTGTTATCGGAATAGGTGGATCTTATTTAGGAGCTCGTGCAGCTATAGAAATGTTAAATGATAGTTTTTACAACTTCTATGAAAAAGATCGCAAAACTCCTCAAGTATTTTTTGTAGGTCACACAATTTCTTCAACTTATACGCAAGAATTAGTGAATTACCTGAAAACTACTGGAAAAGATTTTTCAGTAAATGTAATTTCAAAATCAGGGACAACTACTGAACCAGCAATAGCTTTTCGTATTTTTAAAGAATTACTTGAAGAAAAATATGGAAAAGAAGGAGCTCGCGAAAGAATTTATGCAACAACAGATAAAGCACGTGGGGCATTAAAATCACTTGCTGATGATGAAGGATATGAAACTTTTGTAGTACCTGACGATGTTGGAGGACGTTTTACAGTTCTTACAGCTGTTGGATTATTACCAATCGCGGTTAGTGGTGTTGATATTGATAAAATGATGGCAGGTGCTAAGTTAGCACAGGATGAACTTTCTATACCAGATTTAAGCAAAAACATTGCATACCAATATGCAGTAATGCGTAACATTTTACAACAAAAAGGAAAATTAATTGAAATCTTAGTTTCTTATGAGCCGTCAATGGTTTACTTTAATGAATGGTGGAAACAACTTTATGGAGAGTCTGAAGGTAAAGATGGAAAAGCATTATATCCATCAAGTGTATGCTTTTCAACAGACTTACACTCAATGGGACAATATGTTCAAGAAGGACGTCGTATTCTTTTAGAAACAATCTTAAAAGTTAAAACTCCAAACAAAGATATAGAACTTAAAGAAGCTGAAAATAATCTTGATGGGCTTAATTACCTGGCAGGAAAAACTATGGATTTTGTCAATACAAAAGCATTTGAAGGTACATTACTTGCGCATACAGATGGAGGAGTACCTAACTTTGTAGTTGAACTTCCAGATATGAGTGAGTTTACATTCGGATACTTAGTATACTTCTTTGAAAAAGCAGTAGGTATCTCTGGATATATGCAAGGATTAAATCCATTTGACCAACCAGGAGTAGAAGCATATAAGAAAAATATGTTTGCACTTCTAGGAAAACCAGGATTCGAAGAATTAAAAGCAGAATTAGAAGAAAGATTAAAATAGAAGCTAATAAATAAATTTAAAACACACCTCGAAGATTGGACTTGAGAAAAGTCTAATATTTGAGGTGTGTTTGATTAGTTTTTTGTGTTATCTTTTTGCCATTGTAACAAAGGTGAATTTATCTGGACGGTAACTTAAAACACCGTATTGAAGAATATTACCATTCGATAAGTAAGTAATACTTTCAACAACAGCAACCATATCATAGATTCCAAGATCCATATGTTGTTTTTCTTCATCAGTAGCATATCTGAATGAAATTTCACGACGTGAATGTGTGATATTAAGACCAAGTTCAGTTTCTAAATATTTATAAATTGAATTTTCTGCTATATCTTTATTTAAAAAAGGGACTAATGAACGATCAAAATATGAAACTTCATACTCAAGTCGTTCTCCATTAATTGTTCTGCTTCGACTGACGCGATAAAAATCATTGCTTTCATTTGCGCCAAAGATATCCATAATTCTTTTATCACCTTGAATTATATATAGGCTTTCAAGGTTTGTTTTTATTTCGTATTTTCCATCTATATTTAATTCTGCTGAAGTTTTAATATTTCCTAAATAATTGTTTTTAATACGTCCATGTCCTAGAATTAAAGAATTTTTTCCTTTTATTTTTTGTATATATCCATCTAATTCTAAAAGTGATAATGCTTTTCTTATTGTATCTTTTGAATAACCATATTCTCTTACTAAGTCATTTTCACTAGGCAATTCAGTATTACGTTTATAGAAACGTGTATCAATTTTTCCTTTGATATCATTATAGACTTGCTTATATTTACTCATACTCCCTAAACCTTTCTAAAATTTCATCTTACTATTATAAACGTATAGTCATAAAAAATCAAGAGTAACATAAATCTCTTTATAAAAATCTAACATTTACGGATATGTCAGAAGAAAAAAATAAAAGAATTACCTAAATGTATTGACAAGATGAAACGGTTTTATTATAATAATTATTGTTAAGTAGTTAAAGTAATTATAAGTTGTAAAATTTTACGGAGGAGACGAAAATGAGAAGACGTTCAAGTGGGGTATTGATGCATATTACATCACTACCTGGGAAACAAGGTATTGGAACATTTGGGAAAAGCGCTTATGATTTTGTTGATTTTTTAGAAGAGACTCAACAAACATATTGGCAACTTTTACCACTAACAACAACGAGTTACGGAGATTCTCCTTATCAAAGTTTTTCTGCAGTGGCAGGGAATTTAAATCTAATTGACTTCGACTTATTAGAAGAAGAAGGTCTTTTAGAAAAAGTAGACTATGAAGGAGTTAACTTTGGAGATAATCCAGAAAAAGTAGACTATGGATTACTGTTTGATGCGAGAAGACCAATTTTAGAAAAAGCGGTCGCTAATGTTGTTAAAAGCGATAAAGTTTTAGCCGAAATTGAGAAATTTGAAAAAGAAAATGCAAGCTGGTTAGTTGATTATGCTGAATATATGGCAATTAAAGAAAGTTTTGGTTATCAAAGCTTCATTCATTGGGATGAGGATATAAAACGTGCTGAAATAAGTGCCCGCGAAAAATATCGTATAGAGCTACAAGATAGTATTCGTTATTACACAATAACGCAGTACTTTTTCTTCAAACAATGGTTAGCTCTTAAGAATTACGCAAACTCAAAAGGAATTAAAATTATTGGAGATATGCCAATATATGTTAGTGCTGATAGTGTAGAAATGTGGACAATGCCAGAACTATTCAAGGTGAATGAAGATAATGAACCTCTTTATGTAGCAGGATGCCCTGCTGATGATTTTAGCCCTACTGGTCAACTTTGGGGGAATCCAATCTATAATTGGGAAAAACATAGAGAACAAAATTATTCTTGGTGGGTATATCGAGTTCAAGAAAGTTTCAAAATGTATGATGTGCTTCGTATAGATCACTTCAAAGGATTTTCTGATTACTGGCAAATAGACAGTAATGCTGAAATAGCAGCTATAGGAACTTGGGAAGCAGGACCTGGTATTGAACTATTTGAAAAAATAAAAGCAGAATTAGGAGATTTACCAATTATTGCAGAAAATCTTGGATTTATCGATGCTAAAGCCGAAAAACTTCTAGAAGATTCTACTTATCCAGGTATGAAGATTCTTCAATTTGCGTTTCCTGGAGAAGACAACTTAGACCGTCCACATCATTATACGCAAAATAGTGTAGCATACACTGGGACACATGATAATGATGTAGTTAACGGTTGGTATGCTGAATTGGATGAAAAAGGAAAAGAGTTTGTTGATACTTATTTAAACCGTCGAGATGGTGAAAAAATTACAGAAGCAATGATTCGAGGAATTTATTCATCAGTAAGTGACTATGCGATTGTAACAATGCAAGATTTACTAGATAAAGATACTACTAGTAGAATGAACATTCCATCTACAGTTGGAGGAAACTGGGAATGGAGAATGTTAGAAGAGGACCTAACTTCAGAACGAAAAGAGTTCTTGAAAAATATTACAAAACTATATGCAAGAGAGAGAGGATAATATGACTTTTAGTAATTATGTACGAGAAAAAACAACAAAAAATCTAAGTGATTTGAATAATAAAGAACTTTATATTCAATTGTTGAACTATGTAAAAGAAGAAGCTGAGAAAAAAGAATTAAACAGCGATAAGAAAAAAGTTTATTATATTTCTGCAGAATTTTTAATTGGTAAATTATTATCAAATAATTTAATAAATCTTGGAATATATGACGAAGTTGAAAAAGAATTAGCAGCAGCAAATAAACGTCTAAGTGAAGTTGAAGAAGTAGAATTAGAGCCATCATTAGGTAATGGAGGGTTAGGACGTTTAGCATCATGTTTTATTGATTCTATCTCTTCTTTAGGAATTAACGGAGATGGTGTAGGATTAAATTACCACTGTGGTTTATTTAAACAAGTATTTTCTAAAAATGAACAACATGCAGAACCAAACTTCTGGATTGAAGATAATTCTTGGTTAATAGATACTGATGTAAAATATACAGTACCATTTAAAAACTTTAGTCTAACATCATCATTAAAACGAATTGATGTCCTTGGTTATAAAAAAGAGACTAAAAACTATCTAAACTTATTTGATATTGATTCAATCGATAGTTCGATTATTAACGAAGGAATTAGTTTTGATAAAACAGATATCAAGAAAAATTTAACATTGTTCTTATATCCAGATGATAGTGATAGAAATGGTGAACTTTTACGTATTTATCAACAATACTTCATGGTATCAAATGCGGCACAATTAATTATTGATGAAGCTCGTGCTAAAGGAAGCAATATTCATGATTTATATGAATACGCGTATGTTCAAATTAATGATACGCATCCAAGTATGGTAATTCCAGAACTTATTCGTCTTATGATAGAAAATTATGGAATTGAGTTTGAAGAAGCATACTCAATCGTCCAAAAAATGACAGGATATACAAACCATACTATCTTGGCTGAAGCATTAGAAAAATGGCCATTAGAATTTTTAGAAGAAGTAGTGCCGCATTTAGTAACAATTATTAAGAAATTAGATGCAGTAATACGTTCTAAATATGAAGGTGAAGACATTCAAATCATTGATAAATATAATCGTGTACATATGGCAAACATGGATATTCACTTCTCAAATAGTGTAAACGGAGTTGCTTACTTACACACAGAAATTCTTAAGAACTCTGAATTAAAACATTTCTATGAGTTATATCCAGAGAAATTCAACAACAAAACTAATGGTATCACATTTAGACGTTGGTTAGAGTTTTCTAATAGACCATTAGCAGCGTACTTAAAAGAACTAATTGGTGATGAGTATTTAACAGATGCAACTAAATTAGAAAAACTATTAGCTTTTGTTGATAGTAAAGAAGTAGCAGCTAAATTAGAAGAAATTAAACACGAAAATAAACTTATTCTAAAAGAATACTTGAAAGAAACACAAGGAATTGAGTTAGATGAAAATAGTATTATCGATACTCAAATCAAGAGATTCCATGAATATAAACGTCAACAAATGAACGCTTTATATGTAATAAAAAAATATCTTGATATTAAAAATGGAAAATTACCAAAACGTAAAATTACAGTATTTTTCGGTGGTAAAGCTGCTCCAGCATATGTCATAGCACAAGATATCATTCATTTAATTTTATGTCTATCAGAGTTAATTAATAATGATCCAGAAGTAAATAAATACTTAAATGTATACTTAGTTGAAAACTACAACGTAAGTGTTGCAGAAAAATTAATTCCAGCGACAGATATTTCTGAACAAATCTCACTAGCATCAAAAGAAGCTAGTGGAACAGGTAATATGAAATTTATGCTAAATGGAGCATTAACACTTGGAACATTAGATGGTGCTAATGTAGAGATTGATGAGCTTGTTGGACGTGAGAATATCTATATTTTCGGTAAAGAAAGTGATGAGATTATCAAACTATATGAAACTGCTGGGTATGTTTCAAAAGATTACTACAATAAAGATGGAGTAAAAGAAGTAGTTGACTTTATTATTTCAGAAGATTTAGTAAAACTTGGAAATAAAGAAAGATTAGAAAGATTGTACAATGAACTATTAAACAAAGACTGGTTCATGACACTTATTGATTTTGAAGAGTATTATGCGAAAAAAGAAGAGATGTTAGCAGATTATGAAGATCGTGACTTATGGTTAAGAAAAGTAATTGTTAATATAGCTAAAGCAGGATTCTTCTCATCAGACCGTACAATTACTCAGTACAATGAAGAAATTTGGAATAAATAGAAAAAATAGTGAGGATGTAACTATGAAACTACTAACAATAAATGTTCATAGTTGGTTAGAAGAAAATCAACTAGAAAAATTGAATATTTTAGCGAAAACTATCGTAGAAAAAAAATATGACGTGATAGCGATGCAAGAAGTAAACCAATTGATTAGTAGTGAACTTATAGAACTAGGGATTAGAGAAGACAATTTCGGAAAATTATTATTAGATAAAATAAATGAATATGGAGAGCAAGGATATAAATATTATTGGACTTACTCACATATTGGTTTTGATAAATTTGAAGAGGGCTTAGCAATCTTAGCTAAAGGTGACGTTGTTGCCGTAGAGGATTTTTACTGTACGGCACAACAAACCGTGACCTCTATAGAATCAAGAAAAATTTTAAAAGTAGATTTAAAAATAAATGATGAAATTGTAGAATTTTACAGTTGTCATATGAACTTGCCAACTTGTAAAGGAGAAGACATAGAACAAAATCTTTACAACTTAGTAAATTATACAGATAATACAAATCTTAAAATTTTTATGGGAGATTTCAATACAGATTACTTTAATCAAGTAGATGAATATAAAGCTATACTTGAACAAGGTTTATTTGATACTTATGAAATGGCTCTAAAAAAAGATAAAGGAGTTACCGTGTATAAAAATATCAGTGGTTGGGAAGATTCTATGTGTCAGAAGAAATTGGATTATATATTTTCTAACAAAAAATTAAATGTTGAAGAAAGTTATGTTATCTTTAATAATGTAAATTATCCAATAATTTCTGACCATAATGGCTTAGAAGTAACATTAGCAGAAAAATAAATAAAAGGAGGAAAATGTTATGTTACAAAAAATTCAGCGTTTTGGAGGCGCTATGTTAATGCCATCTATTATATTCGCATTCTTCGGATTAGTAGTAGGATTAACTTCAATCTTTAAAAACCCTAACTTAGTAGGGAGCATTGCGACAGAAGGGACACTTTGGTACAACTTCTGGTTCGTAATAGAACAAGGTGGATGGACAATCTTTAACCAAATGCCAGTAGTTTTCGCTCTTGGTATTCCGATTGGTCTTGCTAAAAAAGCAAATGGGCGTGCAGCATTAGAAGCGTTCTTAATTTATATGATTTTTAACTACTTCATCAATGGGTTCTTAACAGTATTCCCATTCTTCGGAGTGGATGTAACGCCAGCTTTAAAATTACCAACAGGTTTAACTAGAATCGCTGGAGCAATCACACTAGATACTTCAATTATCGGTTCTATCATTATTGCATCAATTTCAGTTTGGATTCACAACAAATACTTTGATAAAAAACTTCCTGAGTTATTAGGAATTTTCCAAGGTTCAACATTTGTTATTTTAATAGGATTTATTTTAATGATTCCAGCTGCATTTTTAACAGCTCTTTTATGGCCAAAAGTTCAATTAGGAATTGCTGCTTTACAAGGATTCTTAAAAGTATCTGGAATTGCTGGAGTATTTACTTATACTTTCTTAGAAAGAATTTTAATCCCAACAGGATTACACCACTTCATCTATGGACCATTTATGTTTGGACCAGCAGCAGTAGAAAATGGAATTACAGCGTACTGGGTGCAACATATTAAAGAGTTCTCTCAAAGCACAACTCCATTAAAAGAGTTATTCCCACAAGGTGGATTCTCATTACACGGTAACTCAAAAGTATTTGGTTTACCAGCAGCAGCTTTAGCTATGTATGTTACAGCTAAAGATAAAAAGAAAAAGGTTGTAGCAGGGTTATTAATCCCAGCAGCTCTTACTGGTTTCTTAACAGGAATTACTGAACCAATCGAGTTTACATTCTTATTCGCAGCTCCAATGTTATTCGCTACTCACGCAGTATTAGGAGCAGCAATGTCAGCAACTATGTATCAATTTGGAGTTGTAGGTAACTTCGGAAGTGGATTAATCGACTTCTTAGCACTTAACTGGCTACCAATGTTCAAAAATCACTCTGGACAAATGTTTGTTCAAATTATAATAGGATTAATATTCTCAGTAATTTACTTCTTCGTGTTTAGATTTATGATTCTTAAATTCAACTTAAACACACCAGGTCGTGAAGAAGATGATGCTGAAACTAAACTTTACTCTAAACAAGAATACCGTGAAAGAGGTAAAGAAGCAGCTAAAACAGAAGTTGTTGATGATGCTACAGCTTATGCGGATCAAGCAGCAATTATTTTAGAAGGTTTAGGTGGAAAAGATAACGTCGTTGATGTAACTAACTGTGTAACAAGATTACGTGTTAATGTACAAGATGAAAGCTTAGTAAAAGATGATAACTTTATTAAACAATCTGGAGCTCTTGGAGTTGCGCGTAATGGTAAAGCTATTCAAGTAATTATTGGATTCTCTGTAGGACAAGTAAGAGAAGCATTTGAAAAATTATTAAAATAGAAAAGTAATAAGAAAACGAGTCGAAAGACTCGTTTTTTCTATGTTTATTTAGAGTGAAAAAAAATCCTTAAAGCTAGACTTCTAATCTAACTTTAAGGAAATAGTGGTAAAAAATCTTTATGAGTAAGAGTTAAAATTAAAATGCAGGAGTTGCGTGTCCTTTTAGTTTTTCATTAATGAAGTTTTTAATTTTTTCACTAGCAAGAGCTTTTTTAAGAGCTTTTACTGCATCAGAGTCTTTATTATCTTCACGTGCAACTAAACTTACTGCAAAAGTAGAATCTTTTTCATCTTCAACTAGAAGTCCATCTTTACCAGGTGTAAGGTTTAATTTAGCAATATAAGTAGGGTAGTTGAATACTAGGTCTTTTTCTTTATATGCTTCATTTAAGTTAAGTAAACTAATAGGTGAGAATTTAAGATTTTTTGGATTTTCTTTAATATCATCTACAGTTACAGTATAACTATTTGGATCTTTAAGTGTGATAACTTTACCATGATCTAATAGGCGTAAAGCACGTGCCATATTTGTTGGATCAGATGGAATAGCTACATCAGCTCCGTTTTTAAGATCTTTAATGTCTTTAATATCTTTTGAATAGAAAGCAACAGTTGCATTGTAAATAGGTTGAACCGCAACTAAATTACCTTTGTTTTTTGCGTTAAATTGCTCCATAAATGGTTTGTGTTGGAAGAAGTTTGCATCTACTTCTTTATTATTTAATGCAACGTTAGCTTGAACATTATCAGATACTTTAACTAATTCAAGGTTATATCCTTCTTTTTTCAAATCGTCTTTAATCATCTCTAGCATATCTGTCATAGGTGCAGTATGAGAAGCTACTTTGATAGTAACATTTTCTTTTTTAGTTTCAGTTTTGCTTGAACAAGCGGTTAATACTAATACAAGCGCTAATAAACTTGCGCAAATTGATAGTAATTTTTTCATTTTTTGTCTCCTTAGATTGTTTATAAGTTTAGAGGTGTTTGAATACTTATTTATAGGAATATATGTTTATAAAATAGTTCAATAAAATTATTTTTCTTTTTTACCTGTGAATTTTTTGGCTAATCCATAACCAATTGTTTGAATAATAAATACATATATAATAAATATAAGTACAATTAAATACATAAGATTATAATCGTATTCTTGATAGCCATACCTGAAGGCAAATTCACCTAATCCGCCAGCCCCAATAACACCCATTACAGTGGTATATGCTAACAAGCTAATGGTTGTATAGGTAAAGGATAAAATTAAATTTCCGACTGTTGCTGGTAAGAGAAAGTATCTAATAATTTGGAATTTCGTAGCTCCCATACTAATAGCTCTATCAATAATTTTTTGAGGAACATTCAGCAATGCTTGCTCTACAAAACGAGCATATAAGCTAACTCCAACGAGTGTTAAAGGTAAAATAGCTGCAATATTACCAAATGACGTTTTAAATAAAAATCTATTGACAGGTATTAATATAAATACAAATATTAAGAAGGGGACACTGCGAAGAGCATTTAAGAAAATACTAAGCCCTTCATATAATGCTTTATTTTTCAGTAAATAATCTTTATTAAGTGAAAATAATAGAATACCTAGTGGCATAGAGATTACAAAAACTGTAACCATAGAAATTCCCATCATATAATTTGTTTCCCAAAAAGCTTTTACTATACCATCATAATTTTTTAAGAATAAATCAATCATCCAATAAAAACTCCTTTACATACTTATAATAATTGCTGTCGTAATCATCTTTAATATCTTTGTTAGGTATAATAATATCTTTAATTGTAGAATCATCGATGATAATTACTTTATCGCAGAAGTTTTTAAGTAAAGATAAACTGTGAGAAATCATTACTATAGAGATATCTGATGTTTCTCGTAGTTTGTTTAACAGTGTAAAAATTTCTTTTTCACTATTGGTGTCGAGTGCTGAACTAATCTCATCGCAAAGTAATACTTCAGGTTCTTGAAGAAGTGCCATAGCAATAGCTACTTTTTGCTGTTCGCCACCGCTAAGACTACCACAAAGACTGTCTTTTAGACGGGATATATTCATAAACTCAAGGATATAATTTACCTTCTTTTTATCAACAGGGACTTTATTTAATTTATATACCAGGCTTAAATGATAATATACACTTTTGTTATCAATAAGATTAGAATGTTGAAATATATAAGCAAGATTTTTTCTAGTTTGTCTAAGAGTAGCTGGAGTCAGTTCACTAAGAGATTGATTCTTATAAAGAATATCACCGCTATCATAGTTGACAATGCCATTAATCATTTTCAAAATAGTGCTTTTTCCAGTACCATTACGCCCAATAATTCCAATAACTTCTTTCTTATTTATATCAAAAGAAATATTTTGAAGTTTAAACTTAGCATCTTTATATTGTTTGGATATGTTTTTTAATTGAACTATCATAATAACCTCCAAGGAAGAATATACCACTTTTTGAAAAGGAGTTCAAGAAAAAGATACTATATGTATTAATTTTTTCATTCTTCACTGAATACACTTTAAAATAATTATTATAAGGTTTTATTAAAGCTGTATTATTCAAACGTAGAACGTAGACTAATACAACTTACCGGAAAATTTGATAAAATAATTGCAGTCGTAAAACTTTATTAAAGACTTTATTTATTTTTATGTATAGTTTATAATAAGATATGTGTTTATATAAAGTAAAAAATTTTTTAGAAAAAGTGAAAGATATTGATATAAGATAGCTAAGGGGGTTATAGTATTTTATGAAAAAATTGACTATAGTAGATATAGCCAAAATGGCAGGAGTAGGTTCTACTACTGTATCTAGATACTTTAACGGTGGAAATTTAAAAAAAGAAACTAGAGAAAAAATAAAAAAAATAGTAGAGGAGTATAATTACACGCCTAATACATTTGCTAAGGCCTTAAAAGGGACAGATAGCAAAATTATTGGAGTGATTGTTCCATGTTTACACTCTTATGTAAGTTCAAATACTTTGAAGTACATAGATCAAAATTTAAAAGAAAATAATTATGAAACATTAATTATGAATGCAAATTTTGATGAGGAAAAGCAACTTGATTATATAAGAAAACTTGCTAGAATGAATGTTGATGGAATAATTTTACTTCCTACAACAATGAGCAAAAGTTATGAGAGCACTATTAAATCAATAGATGTTCCAGTTGTTCTTTTAGGTCAAGAAGGGGAGTATACATATAGTGTTGAATATAATGATTTTAATGCAGCTAGAGATTTAGCTAATTTTGTTTTAGCGTGTGGTCACAGAAAGATAGCTTACCTTGGTGTGGGTGAGGAAGATATTGCGGTAGGTTATTATAGAAAATTAGGATTTATGACTACCCTTGAAAAGTATAATCTTTCACCAATAGAGGTTCTTGTAACGAATTTTGGCATGGAAGATAGTTATCGCTTAATTAATGAAAATATAGATAAGCTAAGAAAAGCTACGTGTTTGATATGTGCTACTGATAATTTAGCTTATGGTGCTATAAAAGCTCTTGAGGAAAATGGATTAAATATAGGTACAGATTATTCTGTGGCAGCTTTTGGGGATTATGCTTCATCAGCATTATTAAAGTCACCATTAACAACGATAAAATTTGATTTAGAAGATGCAGCTAAAAAGACGGTGGAAATGCTACTTAATGTTATTAAGAAAAAAGAAACTGAGATGAAAATACTAATAGGTTACGACTTGAAAACTAGAAGTAGTGTTGTAGATTTAAATAATTTATAGAAAGTAGAGAAAGAAATGACTAAAATAAAAGCGATATTTTTTGACATAGATGGGACATTAAGGAGTTTTAAAACAAAAACAATACCGGAAAATACAAAAGAAACATTACGAGCATTAAGAGAAAAAGGAATTAAACTATTTATAGCTACAGGACGAGCACCTTTTCATATCACATTAAAAGATTTAATAGATTTTGAGTTTGATGGTTATGTAACTATTAATGGTCAATATTGCTATTTATCTACTGGAGAAGTTCTTAATAACCAAGTACTACCAAAAGAGGATATAGAAAATGTTTTACCATACTTTAAAGAAAATAATATTGCTTGTGACTTTGCTTTATTAGAGGGAGCATTTATGAATTTGAAAAATAGTCGTGTAAAATGGCTTGAAGATGAGCTAGGAGATCATGAGCGTTTTATTGTTTTAGAAGATGCATATGAAAAAGCACTAAATGAAAAAATTTATCAACTAAATGTCTTTGTTACTGAAGAAGAGGAGGTAGCATTCTTAGAATATATGCCAAATTCAAAGTCGGCTCGTTGGACATCAGCATTTACCGATGTTATTCCAAGCGATGGTGGAAAAGACAAAGGAATAGATGCTATAGCTAATCATTTAGACATTAAAGTAGAAGAAATCATGGCTTTTGGTGATGGTGGAAACGACATAGATATGTTGAAACATGTAGGTGTTGGTGTTGCTATGGGGAATGCAAGGGATGATGTAAAAGAAATAGCGGATTTTGTTACAGCAGATGTTGATGATGATGGAATTACTTATGCTTTAAAACATTTTAGAGTATTAGAATAAAAAATCTTTGAGGATCTTCCTCAAAGATTTTTTCTATTTCTTTAAAATTATATTATTACACATCATTAAATTTTTTTAGAAATTCATCAACCGCTCTTTTTGGCATGATTACTGTAAGTCTATCATTAGCTTCAAGGATAGTAGTTCCTTTAGGGACAATTTCTCTCCCAGAGCGTTCGATATTTGATACTAATGTATTTTTAGTCCACTGGATTTCACTAATAGCCTTTCCAATCAATGTACTATCGTTTGTTATAGTTGTTGTGATTTCCACTTCCATATCAACTTCATTATCTTTTATTTTATTACTAGTTAGAATTCTATCTAATAAATATTCATAGACGGGTTTTGTACCAAGGATATTTGCAGTAAAATATGCAAATAAGCAGCACAATGCGATAGGAAGAAAGTAATTTAATTTTTGAGTCATTTCAAATAATAGAATAACAGATGTAATTGGGCTACGTACGATGGCTGTTAAATAGCCGGACATAGCTAAAATAATGAATAGACCAGTATATTTGCTATCAAAAAAATTACTGAATAAAGTACCTAGTATAGCACCTTGAATTAATATCGGTAAAAATATTCCACCTGCTACACCAGATGTGAATGAAATAATTGAGAATAAGGTTTTTACAAAGTACAAAGTTATTAAAAATAAAATACTAAGTTTATGCTCTAATAAGAAACTAACCAAACCATGCCCACTACCTAACACGATAGGACATAAAATAAAAAGAATAAAAGATGTTAGGAACGCTACCTGTGGTCTAAATACTATATTTAAGTTCAGTTTTTCATAAAACTTATATAAAATTTTTATCGTATTATTATAAAATGTTCCAAAAATCCCAAGTAAAATTCCAAGGATAACAATCCAAGGATAGATACTAGGAGTTACGTAATCAATATCTGGAAAAGAGAATACAGGTTTTAAGCTAAAAATGTATTGTCCAATAATATTAGCAACTACAGCTGCACTGAAGCAACCTATAATTATTTTTTTAGTAACATTTTTATGAACTTCTTCTATCGAAAATAAAACACCAGCAAGAGGAGCACCAAATGCGATTGAAAGGCCAGCACTGGCTCCAGATGTAATTAGGTATTTTTCATCAACACTATTTCTTCGCAAAAGCTTAGATACTAACTTACCGCTCATGGCACCAAGTTGAATAGATGGTCCTTCTCGTCCAAGTGATAAACCTCCAAGACTAGCGACTAAACCACCGGTTATTTTATAAATTAAGACTTTCAAAGGATTTGAATTAAGACGACCTGTTATTTCAGCAGAAACTTGTGGGATACCACTGCCGCTAGCCATAGGTTCACGTTTTAGAAGAAATCCAGAAATAAGGGCAAGAATAATCAGTATTATTAAAAGAATAAATTTATAAAAAATTCCTGATTTGATATACTCAGCAGTGAAGTGAACTAGTTTTTCACTATAACCTATAAGAAGTCTGTAGATAGCGCCAACGACACCGGCGAAAATACCAACTAATATACCATTAAGCAGGAGTGAAGATTCAATTTTCATATTTTTATTTTCAATATTATTAATATTATTGATTTTCACATTTAACTCCTTTCTTTTTTTATTTATTGTTAATATATACCTAATTTATATTTTACTCCTAATAGCAAAAAAATCAAAGTAATTTTAAAATAATTTATTGTAAAAATTAAAGAAAATATGATAAAATTAGAAGGTAATGGAAAGGGGTATAACAATGAATATTTTATCAATAATTGCAATAATTTTCTTAATTATTGTTTTGGGACTATATGCTTTTTGGTTGAAATTGAAAAAAGGAAAGCCAGGACGTATTCAAGGTCATGATGTAGAGAAGAAAACTTATGAAGAGGCATTAGTTGTGGATGTACGTTGGCGTAAAGAATATGCCAGAGGACATGCTATAAACGCTGTAAACTTACCGATAAAGCTATTTAAAGATGGTAGTGACGTTCTAGATGATTATAAAGATAAAGATATTATTCTTTACTGTGTTGTGGATGTAACATCACGTGCTACTGAGAAATTATTGCTAGAACGTGGATTCACTAAACTTCATATTGGAGACGGAGTAAAACAATATGATTATGGTAAAGCTATTTACACAAATGCTTTGCTGTCAGAATTTAAATATCGACTTACTAAGAGTAAAAATAAACAATTGTTAAATTTAGGTACTGAAATCTTAAACGATGATGAGATTAAAATTTCACCAACAGACATTGATTCAGTAAAAGACAAATTAGATAAAAATGCGGATATTTTTGTTTATAGTGATACTCCAGAGGAAAGTAAACCAGTTTGTAAAAAATTAGGAGAAGAAGGGTATACTATTATTAATTTAATAGAACCATTCTATACTAAGCGGTACCGAAATGCTTTTTATAATCCGAAAGATTATGATGAAAATCCAGCAGAACAACAAGCAACTTGTAGCGCTTGAGGGTAGAATTTAATAAAACGATAAGGTTATCGTTATAGTAAAAACTTTGAAGATACTTTTATCTTCAAAGTTTTTTATATGATTTTAAGTACTTAGTAGGGTATATTTTTATTGTGTGGTATAATATAAAGATAGATAAAATTTTAAAAAAGAGGATTCATACTATGAAAATTTTACATGTTCTTGCTCAATTACCAGTAAAAACGGGAAGTGGGGTATATTTTACTAACGTTATAGATGGTTTGAAAAATTATGAAGTAGAACAAGCTGCAATTTATGGGACAACACCAGAATATGATTTTAATATTTTAGATACAGTGTATGAAGTGGAGTTTGAAGGTGAAGATATTGACTTTCCTATTGTGGGAATGAGTGATGTTATGCCTTATAATAATACTCTTTATAAAAATATGAGTGAGAATATGATGACTACATGGCAAAATGCTTTTCGAAAAAAATTATTAAAAGCTAAAGAAGAGTTTAAACCAGATGTTGTTATTACGCATCACTTATGGATATTAAGTTCAATTGTCTGTGAAATTTTTACTGATGAAAAAGTTCTGGCGATTTGCCATAATACTGATTTACGTCAGGCAGAGAAAAATCCAAGTATAAAAGAAAGGTATGTAACAAATTTACATAAATTGGATAAAATATTAGCACTTAGCAGTAGTCAAATTGATGAGATAGTAACTGTATATAACTATTCAAAAGAAAATATTATTAATATAGGAGCTGGCTATAATGAGAAGGTATTTTTTCCACTAAATAACTATGAACCAAAAGAAAAATCAGAAATATTATATGCAGGTAAGTTTGATGAGTCAAAAGGTTTTTATGAGCTTATAAAAGCTTTTAGAATATTAGAGACAAAAGTAAAAGATGTTGAGCTAGATTTAATAGGAAATTTAAAAGAAGAAGATAAAGAACGTGTTTACAGTTTGGTAGGAGATTCAAAAAATATTAAAATTTATAATACAATGGATCAAGCGCATCTCGGAGAAATTATGCGTCAAAAAGATATTTTTATTTTGCCATCTTATTTTGAAGGGTTAGGTCTTATAGCTGTAGAGGCTCTAGGAAGCGGGTTGCGAGTGGTTGCTACTGAAATAGAGGGGCTTATTGAGTTTTTAGGAGATAAAATAAATAACTCAGATATTATAGAATATATTGCTATGCCGACTATTTATGATACTGATAAAGCAGTAGAAGAAGAAAAACCTGCTTTTATTGAAAGAATAGTAGCTGCATTGGAACTTATGATAGAAAGAACAAGAAAAGAAAGAAAACTACCACAAGAATTATTAGAAGAAGTAGAAAGACATTCTTGGAAGAAAAAAATAGAAACTATCTATAATTTGTTATAAAATATTAAGGTTAATTAAAGATATAAATTAAATATAAAACTAGTTTTCTTTTAGTTATAAATATTTAATTATTAGGAGAGGTAAATGGATAAAATAATTTTATTAGATGGGAATAGCTTGAGTTATCGTGCTTTTTATGCTATGCCTGCTCTACAAAACAAAAGTGGCTTATATACCAATAGTGTATATGGTTTTACTTTGATGTTAGAAAGAATGTTAGAAGATATAAAGCCAAAGTACGCATTAGTAGCTTTTGACAAAGGGAAACAAACTTTCCGTCATAAAACTTATAAAGATTATAAAGGTACACGAGATAAAACACCAAGTGAACTTGTTGAACAATTTGGCTATGTAAGAGAATTGCTAGACTCTTATGGAATAAAATATGAAGAGCACTTTGATTATGAAGCTGATGACATTATAGGAAGCTATGCTAAGCTAGCAGAGAAAGCAGGTCTTGAAGTAATAATTATTTCCGGAGATAAAGACTTAACACAATTAGCTAGTGATAATATTACAATCTACTATACCAGACGAGGAGTTACTGAAGTTGATCACTATACTCCAGAATTTATCAATGAAAAATATGGTTTGAGTCCAGAACAAATCATTGATATGAAGGGCTTAATGGGAGATAAAAGTGATAATATACCAGGGGTAGCTGGTATAGGAGAAAAAACGGCGATAAAATTGCTAGCTGAATACAAAACTGTAGAAAATGTTTTAGATAATATTGATAATATTAGCGGGAAAAAACTAAAAGAACGTTTAGCAGAAGGTAAAGAAGATGCTTTACTTAGTAAAGAACTTGCTACAATTTTTACAGAAGTTCCAGTAGAAAACAAGTTAGAGGATTTAACTTTTAGTGAGAATAGAAGCAAGAAAAAAGAATTATTTGAAAAATTAGAGTTTGTTTCTTTCTTAAAAAAATTAGCTGAAAATAACGATGTAGATGTTGATGGAAAAGAAGAAAAAGAACTAGAAATAATAAATGCTGATGAAAAAACAGAACTATCTTTTGAAAATAGTTCACTACATATTGAATGTTTTACAGAAGATTATCATAATTCAGATGTTGTTAATATAGCAGTATACAAAGATGAAAATGTCTATATTTTTAGTGAAGATAACTTCTTTGAAAATAAATTTGTGCGTAACTATTTGGAAAGTGATGCAGAAAAAGTAGTTTATGATTACAAGAAAATCTTGTATATTGCGAAAAGAAATGGTATTTCCGACATAGCTGGTAATGTTTTTGATGTAAAAATTGCTTCATATCTTTTAGACGTTACGGTAAAAACAGAACTTGATAAAATAGTATTTAATACCTTAGGTAATATTATAAAAAGTGAAGAAGAAATCTATGGAAAAGGTGTAAAACGTACATTGCCAACCAATGAAATTCTTTATCCGTACTTAGCACAAGTAGTAAAAAGTATTTTTGATTTAAAAGAAATTCAAAGTGCGAGATTAAAAGAAGAAAATATGGATTCTCTTTATAAAAATATCGAAGTAAAAGTAGCGCGTGTTTTGGCTAATATGGAGTATGAAGGAATACATGTTAGTAAGAAAGCATTAGAGGATATGAGTGATGAGTTAGATGAGCGAATAAAAATACTTGAAGCAAGTATTCATACGCTAGCGGGTTCAGAGTTTAATATTGCCTCACCAAAACAATTGGGAATAGTATTATTTGAAGATTTAGGATTACCCCCTGTAAAGAAAACAAAAACAGGTTATTCTACGTCGGTGGAAGTATTAGAACAACTTCAACATAGCCATGAAATCATACCTTTAATAATGGAGTATAGAGTATTAACAAAATTGAACTCAACTTATGCCAAAGGTTTGGTTAAAGATATTACTCGTAAAGGGAAAATTCATACACGTTATGAACAAACATTAACACAAACGGGGCGATTGTCATCTGTTAATCCAAACTTGCAAAATATTCCTACGAGAATAGAAGAGGGTAAAAAAATTCGCAAGGCGTTTATTCCTGCTTCGGATGATAGAGTAATATTATCTATCGACTATTCTCAAATTGAACTACGTGTATTAGCCCATATGGCACAGGATAAGGGAATGATTGATGCATTTACTCATGATTTAGATATTCATACTAAGACAGCTAGTGAAGTAAATGGAGTAAGTTTAGATGAGGTAACTTCAACTATGCGTAGAGAGGCTAAAGCCGTAAACTTTGGTATAGTTTATGGAATTTCTGACTTTGGGTTATCAAATAACTTAGGAATAACACGCAAGAGAGCTAAAGAATTTATTGACAAATATTTAGAAACATTTAGTGGTGTTAACAAATATATGACAGATATAGTTGAGTTTGCTAAGGAACATGGATATGTAGAAACTTTATATAATCGCCGTCGTGCTTTACCAGAAATTAATGCTAAAAATAAAATAGTAGCAAGTCTCAATGCGAGGTTAGCTATGAATACGCCAATTCAAGGTACTGCAGCTGATATAATAAAACTTGCTATGATAAATGCTTTTGACTATATTGAAAAAACAAAAGTTGATGCAAAATTATTACTTCAGGTACATGATGAACTTATTTTTGATGTAAATAAAGATGTGGTAGATGAGTTTGCTATCGAAATGGTAAAAATTATGGAAGAAGCGGTCGAACTAGATGTTAAGCTTAAAGCAGAAGCTAGTAGCGGAAGCTCGTGGTATGACACTAAATAATTACGCTATGTTAAATAATTTAACAAAAAATATTTAATGGATAAAATAAGGTATATAATAAACTCTAGGTAACTGAAAAGTTACTTAGAGTTTTTTAGTTGTGAAAGTATAGATAGCACCCTTACTTTTCAGAAAAATAATGAAAAATATCAAAAAATAATTTACAAAATGTTTCGGAGTCTGTTATAATAAAAAAAGAGACAGTTATAAAATATAATTTAAAAGTTTAAGGAGAATTAATCTATGAATAACAATCCATTAATGAATGCAAGAGAACAAATAAAAAATGCTTGTGATATATTAGGTTATAAAGAAGAAGTATATGAAGCACTAAAAGATCCTCAACGTTTTATAGAAATTTCTATCCCGGTAAGAATGGATAATGGTGAAGTTAAGTATTTCAAAGGTTTCCGCTCACAACACAATGATGCTATTGGCCCAACAAAAGGTGGACTTCGTTTCCATCCACAGGTTACAGGAGATGAAGTAAAAGCATTGTCAATTTGGATGACATTCAAATGTGCTGTTGCTAATCTTCCATATGGTGGAGGAAAAGGTGGAGTTATAGTAGATCCTAATGAATTATCTAAAGGAGAATTAGAAAGATTATCGCGTGGATATATTCGAGGACTATATAAATATCTTGGAGAAAAACAAGATATTCCAGCACCTGATGTAAACACAAATGGTCAAATTATGTCTTGGATGATAGATGAGTCCAATATTCTTACAGGTGAGCAAGGAATAGGGACTTTAACAGGAAAACCTTTAGAACTTGGAGGATCATTAGGTAGAACACAAGCGACTGGGCATGGAGTTGCATTAGCTGCTAAGCTTGCTTTAGAAAAATTAGGGAAATCTGTTGAGGGAGCAAAATTTGCGGTCCAAGGATTTGGTAATGTTGGTAGTTATACGGTGAGTACTGCAATTGAATATGGTGCTACAGTAGTAGCAGCTACTGAACGTGATGATGACGGTATTCAATATGCTGTTTATCGAGCAGAAGGATTAACTTATGATGAACTTCAAGAATGCAAAGATAAAAAAGTTAGATTCCATACATTGCCAAATACTAAACGTTTAACATTAGATGAATTTTGGGCGTTAGATGTAGATGTGCTTTGTCCATGTGCATTAGAAAATGCCATTGATGAGCAAGAAGCTAAACTTATTAAAGCACCAGTCATCTCTGAAGGGGCAAATGGACCAGCAACATTAGCAGGGGATAATATGCTTCAAGAAAAAGGGATTGTAGTAATTCCTGATATCCTAGCCAACAGTGGAGGAGTTACGGTTTCTTATTTCGAATGGGTTCAAAACTTACAAGGTTATTATTGGACTGAAGAAGAAGTAGTAGAGAAACAAGACAGAGTTATGACAAAAGCATTTAATGATATCTGGGAAGTCAAAGAAAGATTTACTATTCCGATGAGAAAAGCTGCATATGTCAATTCAATAGAGAAGATTGTTAAAAACATGGAATTAAAAGGAAAAATTAGTTAAAAATAAAAAGACAACCAGTCTGTAAAAAATACAGACTGGTTAAATTATATTAAAAAATTCTTTGATACTTAGTATTTTACTTAATACAATAAAAATTTATAGTATATTATTTATTGAGAGAAAGTAGCTATAATATAATTAGAAAAATTATTATAATAAAACTTTTAATATTTGAAAAATTTGTTTTTATATAGTAAAATTATATATTAATACATAAAAAGAAAGAGGATAAATTAGAACCATATGGATCTCAGTATCTTAATTAAAATATTAATAATTATATTATTACTTATTGCTTCAGCAATATTTGTAATGTTTGAGTTTGCACTAGTGAAGTTAAGGCCAACACGCGTTAATGAAATGGCAGAATCAGGGAATAAGACTGCTAAAATTTTAGTAATGATGGTGGAACAATTAGATCATTATTTATCAGCAACACAGCTTGGAATTACCATTGTATCTTTAGGGTTAGGGTGGTTAGGAGAATCAACATTCCATACTCTTTTCACACCAATGTTTGAACTTTTAGACCTGAATTCAACACTTACACATACAATTTCGTTGGTAGTTGCGTTTGGATTTATGACATTATTACATGTAGTATTAGGAGAATTAGTTCCTAAGACAATTGCTATACAATCGGCTGAAAAGACGTGTTTGAGAGTTGCATGGCCAATGTACATGTTTGATAAAATTATGCGTCCACTAGTATGGTTGTTAAATTCATTGGCAAACCTTATTGCTAAATTATTTGGATTTGAACCAGCATCTGAACATGATGAGATACATAGTGAGCAAGAACTACGTACGATTATGAAATCTTCACGAGAACATGGTCAGATAAACGATGTTGAATATAGATATGTGGAGAAAATTTTCGAATTTGATAACAAAATTGCAAAAGAAATTATGACTCCAAGGACTGAAGTCGAAGCGATTGACATGAGTGATTCTTTAGGAATTATTATGCGTCAATTAAAACAAGAAGAATATACAAGGTATCCAGTAATTGAAGATGGAGACAAGGATGAAATATTAGGTATTCTGAATGTAAAAAAATTATTGTTTACAGATAAACCGCTAGAAAAAACAGAGGATTTAGAAAAGTATATAACGCCAGCTATAAAGGTTTTCGAGCATACACCTATTTCTCAAGTGTTAGCGACTATAAAACAAAGTCGAGAGCATATGATAGTCATTACAGACGAATATGGTGGGACTAGTGGAGTAGTTACATTAGAAGATATTGTAGAAGAGATTACTGGTGAAATTAGAGATGAATTTGATGATGATGAGCAAAGTTTAATTAAGAAATTAAAAAATGGTCATTACTTATTAGATGGTTGGGTTCCTATTCAAGATGTTAATGCACTTTTCCATGTTCAACTACCACATGAAGAGGTAGATACGATAGGAGCATATATTTATTTAGAAAAATATGAGGCAAAAGTAGGAGCAACATACATAGTTGATAAACTAACTTTTGTGGTTAGAAAAGTAGAAGAAAATCAAATAAGAACTTTAGAAGTTTGGGAAACGGAAGAAAATTAAAAAAGACGATTGCAGATGCAATCGTCTTTTTCTATTGTTTATTTAATTTCTGTATGTCATCTAAAACTTTTTTAGCTTCATCTTTTTGATTTTTAGAGTAAACCTTTTTGTTAAAAATTATCGCACTTATCGAAATCATATGTGCAGATACAGGTGCTACTAGAAATAAGAAAGCAATTGCTAATAAAAATTTAAACTCAAATATTTGGAGATATCTATAGAAATAGATAAAGCCAGTTATTAAAATTAATTCAACTGCAAATGATCCTGTAACTCCAGCTGCATGTATTTTTGTTAATTCATCAGGAAGTCTTATAAATCCAATTACTGTTGCAGCCATAGCTACTACAGAAATAAGGATAAGGATAATCATTATAATATCTAAAATACTATTTAGTATCATCACTGAAAACCTCCTTTTTTGCTAAGAATTTTGCTGTGACAATTGTTCCAACTAAGCAAATAATTGCAATAATTAAGATAAGTGAAACATAAGAGAATGTTTTGTAATACATACTTACCAAAACTATTAAACAAATAAGAGGCATAGCAAGTAAATCACTGGCTATTAGTTTATCAAAGATACTTGGTTTTTTAACAATATATACTAATAGGAAGAATATCATAGCTATACTTGCAAAAATACCTATTATAATAGTGTAATCTAAGATTTTATCCATCTAAATCAACCTCCAGTATTGCTTTTTCAAAACTATTTTTAATTCCTTCAATTTCACCTGCAATATTATTAGTATCAAGACAATGGATAAACAATTGTTTATTTTCATGTCCTACATTAACAGTCAATGTTCCTGGTGTTAATGTAATCATATTGGCAAGTAGTGTTATTTGCCAATTTTTCTTAACTGTTAAAGGATATTCAAAAATTACAGGATTAATATCCAAATCTTTTTTTAACATCATTTTTAATACGTTGATATCAGCTTTTAATAATTCTATAAGAAACATTACTATTAGTTTTAGCCATTTGTAGAGATAAACATAATATAGTTGTTTCCCTAAAAAATTCTTAGCGAAGGTATTTCTAAAGATAAATAGAAGTACCATACCCCAAAAGAAACCTACAGCAAAATATTCTGAGTTATAGTTTGCTGAAAAGAACATCCATATAACTCCAACAAGTATATTTATTAAAAATTGTAGTGCCATACTTATGCTCCTTTCTTAAGTACTAAATCAATGTATTGTTCAGGTTTTAAAATCATTTGGACTGCTTGCTCAAAGAAAGAATCCAGTTGATTAGAATATATTCCTATAATAAAAGCAATAGCAACTAATGATACAAGAGGTATTAATATACCTTTTGGTAAAGCTGTTAATATAAGGCTTTTATTAATATTATCATAGAAAATATTAAGGAATATTTTAATTAGAGAATAAAATACTACTAAACCTGAACCTGCAACTAGAACAGCAATAAATATATTATTATCCAGAACTAATCCACGAATAATAAGTGCTTTACCATAAAAACCACTGAATGGTGGTACACCAGCAAGAGACAATACTATAATGAAGTAAGTCCATGCTAAGAGTGGATATTTATTTATTAAGCCACATTTTTTAAGAGCTTTAACTCCGCTAACATATATTATTAATCCAACAACTATAAAGAGAGCTGCTTTTAGAAGTATATCATTCACAACATAGAATAATGCACCTTTAACACCAAAAATATTAAGAGTAGCAGTTCCACAAACCATAACTCCAAGAGAAATAACTATATTGAAAATTACGATTTGTTTTAGATTTTTTTGGTAGATAGCTCCAATGCACCCTGCAATAATAGAAATAGCCCCAAGAATTAATAAATATGATTTAATAAAACTTGATCCGTAATAGAATAATCCATAAGTTCTAATAATAGAGTACAAACCAACCTTTGTTAGTAGTGCAGCAAAAATTACTGATACAGCAATAGGTGGAGCTGCATATGATCTATTCATCCATGTAAATAATGGGAACAATGCCCCCTTCATACAGAAAACAAAAATCATAACTGCACCAACAAGATAAATACTACGGCGGTCATTCATATTAGCAATAGTTTGAGAAATATATGCCATATTTAAACTACCAACAATCGTATATAAATAACCAATACTAATAACAAATAAACTTCCAGCAAAAACATTCATTAATACATAACTTATTGAAGATTTAAGCTGTTCTTTGTTAATACCTACTAAAAGCAGTAAGTATGAAGCCATAAGAAGTATTTCATAGAAAACAAAAAGGTTAAATATATCTCCAGTTGTAAATGCTCCGTTAACTCCAACCATGATTAATAAAAATCCAGGATAAAAGAAGCTAAGTTCACGTATTTTATCAATAGTTTTAAATGAATAAAATAGTGTAGCTAGAAATACTACGCTAGATGTCGTCACTAGAATACTATTTAAACCATCAAGTGTTAGTGTTATACCAAATGGACTCATCCAATTACCCATTTCTAAGATTAAAATTTTGTGTTTATTTACTAAATAAATATTGTAAATTGAAAATCCAAAGGTAAGGATAGTAGCCACAAACGTTAAAAAGCGTTGCATACCTATTCTTTTTCTAAACAATATAGTAATTGCCGCGAATAAAAGAGGTATAAAAATAGGAATAACAGGTAAATTACTATGCATTTTTATTAACCTCCTTTATGTGTTCTACATCTTCTAACTCAATAACATTATCGCTACCTTTTAGCTTATAGTTTGCGATATAAATTGAAATTAAAAGACAGGTAACTGCAAATCCGATAACAATTGCAGTAAGTATTAAAGCTGCCGGCACGGGATCAATATAGTTTTTCCCAAGTTCTGAGATAATAGGGATATCTCCATCATACAAACCACCAGCAATTAGAATAATTAAGTTTGCAGCATGCCCAAAAAGACCGACTCCAATGATAATACGCATCATACTTTTAGAAAGCATAAGGTAAACGCCAAATCCAACTAGAATACCACATAAGATAATCATATAAAATTCCATTATTTACCATCCTTTCCAAAAGCTAAGATTACAGACATCAATACACCAACAACAATTAAATATACACCAAGGTCAAAAATTGCAGCTGTATGCAACTCCATCTCCCCCATAAGTGGTACATGGATGTGTGTAAAGTGATGTTTGAAGAAATTTTTTCCTGCTACTATACCACTAAACGCAGTTCCGATTGAAAATAGTAATCCTAGTGCAGTGACATAAACATAATTAATAGGTAGCAATTTATTTACTTTGTCAATTCCATAAGTGAACATTGCAAGAGCCAAAGCCATAGTACACAAAAGTCCTCCTACGAATCCACCACCAGGGAGGAAATGGCCGCCAAAATATAAACTAAGTGATAGTAAAAATATACAACCTGAGATTATAATAGATAGTGATTTTAAAATAACATCATTAGTTTTCATCTTTAGGACCTCCTCGTTTGATAATTTTAAACATTGCATAAATAATTAGTGCTACCATTGTCATAACTGTAACTTCAAATAATGTATCAAATCCCCTGAAGTCAACAATAATAACATTAACTATATTTCCTCCACCAGAGGCAACAACATTATCAAAATAAAACTGGCTAATTTCTGATGGATGTTTATAAGCATATGCAACTAAACCAATAATGATAAAGCTGATTCCGCTAAGTGTAGCTATAATAGCATTAGTTAGTTTAAATGGTTGTTTTTCAACATGTTTTGTTTTGTCAGTTAATAGAATAAAGGCAACTAAGAAAATAATAGTTGAAATAGATTCTATAACAAATTGTGTCATTGCAAGGTCCGGTGCTCTGAAAGTAACATAAAGTGCAGTCATCATAAAGCCAATTCCAGATGAAAGGATAATAAGCACAAGGCGATTATATGTTTTAGCTAAAGCAATACAACACACAGCGATGCAAAGCCCGATAAAAATATTCATGATATGTACGGTAGAAAATTTATTTATAACAATTGGCGAACCAACTGTGAAGTATCCACCAATAATAGTTATAGATAAAACACCAAAGATATAACTCATATTTCTTCTAAGTTCGTTTGTAACAAAAGCATCATGAAGAAGTGCACTTCCTTTGTGAAGCGTATTTCCTAGACTATTGTACGTACCATGAACTGAAAAGATAGTTGGGTTATATTTATATATATTGTTAGTACTAGCGTATAATTTATAAAGAACACCAGCAACTATTATAATAAAAATAGAAGTAATTAATTCTATTGAAAAGAAACTTCCATGATTAACGTGATTAATAACTTCATTATTCGTAACATTAACAGCAAGTGCTGCTTTTTGTGCAGGTATTACAATATAGTCTTTTATAAAAGTATTAATAATTACAAAAAATACTAAAATAGTAGGTGCTATAAAAATACTGTTATTTGGAAGATGAATTCTTTTTCCTTCGAGTTTATTTTTATCAAGAGTCCCCATAAAAGGTTTGAATGATAAAATAAATGAATAAATTGCAGTTCCTATTGCTGCGATAACTACTAAAATGGCAACTACAATGTAAAGAATACTAGAACTAGTTAAACTATAAACAGCAGTTAAGAAGTACTCTTTTGAATAGAATCCACTTAAAGGAGGAATACCAGCCATTGAGAATCCAGCGATAATACTAAGAATAAAACTAATTGGCATAAATTTACGAATACCGCGTAATTTATCTATGTCACGCGTGTGAAATGTATGATCGATAACGCCAGTAATCATAAATAAGCCAGCCTTAAATGCAGCATGATTAATGATATGGAAGCAAACAGCATAAAATGCAAAGGTATAAACATAGTTATTGTCATTATATAGACCTAAATTCGCTATACCTATCATTAAAGTCATCATACCGAGTTGACTTATAGTAGAGTAAGCTAAAATTCCTTTTAAATCTTTAAGGAAAATAGCAGAAATTGAACCAATAACCATTGTTACAGTTCCAACAATGATTAATATATTTCCAAAGATAGGAGTAAATGAAAAAACTATACCTATTCTAAGAAGTAAATAAATACCTGCCTTAACCATTGTTGCGGAATGTAAATAACTACTAATTGGAGTAGGCGCAGCCATAGCATCAGGTAACCAAATGTGGAATGGGAACTGTGCAGATTTAGTGAATGCCCCAAATAGTATTAATATCATAGCGATAAAGTATGTAGTATTAAAACCATGATTATTACTATATTCTATAATTTCACTTATATTAAAACTTCCAGTGATTCTATGAAGGACGAATATTCCTCCAAGCATTAAAACACCACCAAAAACAGTAATAATTAATGACTTTAAAGCTCCTTTTCTTGAAGCATCATTTTCATGCCAATAACTAATTAGTAGGAAAGAAGACACTGAAGTCATTTCCCAGAACATATACATACTTAGTAAATTGTCTGATAGGACAATCCCCAACATTGCAGACATGAAAATTAATAAAAATATATAGAACTTATGTAATTTTTCATCTGCTATACTCATGTAATAACAAGAATATAATATTACTAATGTACCAATTCCTGTAATAAGAAGAGCAAATAATAGTGATAATCCATCAAGTTTTAGGTTTATATCTAATCCTACGTTAGAAGCAAATGCCCAAGTTTTATAGATAGTACCACCTAAATAGATATTTTTAGTATTAAATACAAAATATCCAAATAAGATTAAAGGTACAATTATAACAAATTTACCAGTATGAATTTTGTTAAATGTTTTTCTAAAGAATGGAACGAAGAACATAGCAATTACTGGTAAAAAGACGGCTAATTGTAACATAAAAAAACCTCTTTCTAATAAATTTTCTTCATAACACTTATTATATAACAAAATAGCTTAAAATACCATTAAAATTCACTTTTTAGAAAATTACTTTGTGACTTTAATAAAGTTATTTCTTTAGTAAATGTTAATTTTTATCAATAAAGTAACAAATTTTAATATTAAATACTTTCTACAAGAGTATAAATATTATTATAAAAACGATTTCAAAAATACATATATTAAAGTATAAATAAAAAAGGCTATACAGAAGACTAACGCTTTTCCTTAGAATAAAATATAGATAATTATTTTTTTAATAACTCTTGTTTAAGAAAAAGAAAAAAGGTATAATAGAGTTATTAAATATAAACAGGGGGACCAAGATGTCACATAAACAAACACCACATATTAAACCAAATGGAGTAGAAATTGCCGAAACTATTTTATTACCTGGAGATCCACTTAGAGCTAAGTTTATTGCTGAAACATTTTTAGAAGATGCGGTTTGTTTTAACGAAGTTCGTGGAATGCTTGGATATACTGGAACATACAAAGGTAAAAAGATTTCTGTAATGGGAACTGGAATGGGGCCAGCAAGTATAGGTATTTATTCTTATGAATTAATTCATGTTTTTGGAGTTAAAAATTTAATAAGAATAGGAACTTGTGGAGCTTTACAACCAGAGGTTAAGTTATATGACGTAATTTTAGGAATGGGTTCATCAACTAACTCAAACTATATGCACCAATATAATATACCAGGGAATTATAGTTTAACAGCATCATTTGATTTACTACTAAAAGCTTACAACAAAGCTCAAGAAATGGGACAACCGGTACATGTAGGAAATATCTTATGTAGTGAGATTTTTTATAATGCTGATAAAGAAGCTATGAATAACTGGATAAAAATGGGTGTACTAGCAGTTGAAATGGAAAGTACAGCATTGTATGCGAATGCAACAGCAGCAGGAGTAAATGCATTAACAATTTTAACAGTAAGTGATTCATTAGTTACTGGAGAAGAAACAACACCAGAAGAAAGGCAAACAGCATTTACTAAAATGATGGAAATCGCATTAAACTTAGCGTAAAAATATGTAAAAGGAGCAGAAATTATGATTAATTATCAAGAGTTATATGAAAAATGGCTTAATAGTCCAGCTTTGACAGAAGAAGAAAAGCTTCAACTAAAAGCTGTAGAGAATGATGAAACAGAAAAAGAAGACAGATTTTATAAAGAATTAGAATTTGGAACTGCAGGACTTCGTGGTAAAGTAGGAATGGGTTCAAATAGAATGAACCGTTTTATTATTGCACGTGCAACTAAAGCCTTAGCGCAAACTATTATTGACAATGGATTACAAGAAAAAGGTATAGCTATTGCACATGACCCACGTCTATTTTCAAAAGAATTTGCAAAATTGGCAGCATTAGTAATGGCTAGTAATGGAGTTAAAGCATATTTATTTGAAGATTTACGTCCAACTCCAGAATTGTCATTTGCAGTTCGTTATTTAGGAACTGCTAGTGGAATTAATATTACCGCAAGCCACAATCCAAAAGAATATAATGGATATAAAGTATATTGGCAAGAAGGTTCTCAAATTAAATCTGATATAAGTGATAAAGTTCTTGAGTATATTAATTCAATGGATATTTTCGAAGAATATGTTACATTAACAGAAGAAGAAGCATTAGAAAAAGGATTATTAGTTTATATTGGAGAAGAAGTTGACGAGGAATTTTATAAAGAATCTCTAAACTGTACAATAAATGATGAGAATATAGATAAAAATATTTCAGTAGTTTACACACCGCTTAATGGTGCTGGGTACAAGGCTGTAACTACAGTTCTTGCACGTCGTGGCTTTGAAAATGTTCATGTCGTTGCAGAACAAAAAGATCCAGATGGAACGTTCCCAACTATCGAATATCCAAACCCAGAAGATACTGCAGCATTTGAATATAGTGAAAGATTAGCCAAAAAAGTTAATGCAGAAATTCTTATTGCAACTGACCCTGACTGTGACCGTTTAGCGGTGGAAGCTATTCACAACGGAGAAGTGGTATCATTTAATGGTAACCAAGTTGGAGCTATTTTAGTTCAATATGTAATTGAAAACTTAGCTAAGCAAGGGAAGTTACCAGAAAATCCTGTTTTAGTAAAATCTATCGTTACTTCTAAGATGGTAGAACCGTTATGTAGAGAATATGGAGTAGAAGTAATTGATGTTCTTACAGGATTTAAAAATATTTGTGCATTGCCTAATGAATGGGATAATACAGGTGAGAAAAACTATGTTATGGGATACGAAGAAAGTATTGGATATAATGTAGGAACGTTCTTAAGAGATAAAGATGGTGTTACTATTGCTATGTTATTAGTAGAAGCAGCAGCGTTCTATAAAAAACAAGGTAAAACATTAGTGGATGTATTAGATGCATTTTATGAAAAATACGGATATTACATGGATAAAACTATCTCAATCGTGTTAGAAGGAGCTGCAGGAGCCCAAAGAATCAAACGTATGATGGAACAATATCGTGAAATTTTTGCACGTGAGATTGCAGGAAGCGAGGTAGTTTCAGTAACTGATTACCTAACTCAAAAAGAAAAAACAGTAGCTACTGGAGAAGAAAAAGCTATTGATATTGAAAAAACAGACGCTGTTAAATTCAGTTATGCAGATGAATCTTGGTATACATTACGTCCAAGTGGAACAGAACCAAAAGTTAAGCTTTACATTTATGTAAAAGACGAAAATAAAGATATAGCAGAAGAGAAATTAGTTAAATTTGAAGAAAAAGTTTTAGAATTACTTTATTCTATCGACTAATTAATATAAAAGAAGTAAAGTACTTATATGTTAGAAAGTACTTTACTTTTTTGTTATTTATTATAGTATTTTAAATATTCTTTACAAAAAGCACGAGCAGTTAATTTTCCACTTTGTCTATCGGCATATGTTCCACTTACAAATTTTGAAATTTCATCTGTATATTCTACTTTTGGTAGTGGATTTTCAAGAACAGTTTCTTTGTTAAGGGCGAAAGTAGAAAAACAAATTCCTACTAAACGAGTCTGTCTTGTTTCGTGATTGAATGCACTTAGTTCAGCAAAAATTTCAACACTTCGGGTCCCAACTCTCGAAATATAACTATCTATTATAAGTGCCTCATGGCGATGTACAACATCTAAGAATTGATAAGTATCAATACTTGCAGTAAAAAATGGTAAGTGAGTATATCTTCTTATAACTAATCCTTGAACATCATCTAGCCAATAAAGTGTCTGGCCACCAAATAATGTATCATGCCTATTCATATGATTAGGATAGATTGTATGGAAATTTTCTACTCTAGTGTCTTTATAGTTAATAACCTCTTGCATAGGTATTCTCCTTGTTATTTATTTTAATTTTATTTCAAATAGTTTTTACTATAATATAATAATGGTATATTAGATAATAAATTTATTATTATCAATTTGATTTTTGAAATACATGATTAATTGTATCACATAAAAGTAAATATATTAAGAGAAAAATATAAATTAGAAAATTATAATCTTTACATTTTGTAAAAAAGTATATTATAATAGAATAAAGAACAAATAAATGAGGTGTAGAATAATGAAATATGAAACTATGTTAGAGAGATTTTTAGGTTATGTTAATTTCAAGTCTAGGTCTGATGCCAATAGTAAGACTCTTCCATCGACACCAGAACAAAAAGATTTTTTAAGAATGTTAAAAGGACAATTAGAAGAACTTAAACTAAGCGATATAGTTCTTAATGAAGAAAATTGGTTTTTAACAGCTACATTACCAGCTAATACGGACAAACCTTATGATAGAATCGGTTTTATTTCTCATGTTGATACAGCTGATTTTAATGTAGAAGGAATCAGTCCACAGGTAGTAGAAAATTATGATGGAGAAGATATAGTTCTTAATAAAGAAAAAAATATTATTATGACAACAAAAGAGTTTCCAAATCTTAAGAATTACAAAGGTTTGACATTAGTTACAACAGATGGAACAACTTTATTAGGTGCTGATGATAAAGCAGGGATTGTAGAAATTGTTGAAGCTGTAAAATATTTAAGTGAACATCCTGAGATTGAACATGGAGACATAAGAATTGCTTTTGGACCAGATGAAGAAATTGGGAGAGGTGCTGATCATTTTGATGCTAAAGGATTTGGGACAGAGTATGCTTACACTATGGATGGAAGTGTGCTTGGAGAACTTCAATATGAAAGTTTTAATGCTGCGCAAATTACATATAAAATCACGGGTGTGAGTGTACATCCAGGAACAGCTAAAGGAAAAATGAAAAATGCTAATATGATTGCAGCTGAGTTAGCAATGCTATTCCCTGAAAAAGAAGTACCAGAACATACAGAAGATTATGAAGGATTTTTCCTGCTTCACAATATGGAAGCTCGTATTGAATATGCAGAAATGGTTTATATTATCCGTGATCATGATAAAGAGAAATTCTTAGCTTGTAAAAAATTCGCAGAAGAAGTAGCTGCAAAAATAAATGATAAGTATGGCAATGTTGTAGAGTATGAAATGTACGATCAATATTACAATATGGGAGACGTTATTAAAGAAGATAAACGTTGTGTAGATATAGCAGAACAAGCTATGAAAAATGCTGATGTTGTTCCTATAATTATTCCAATTCGTGGAGGAACAGATGGATCAAAAATTTCATATATGGGCATTCCAACACCAAATATCTTTGTTGGTGGAGAAAATTTCCATGGACAATATGAATTTAGTTGTTTAGAACACATGAAAAAAGCATCAGATGTAATTGTGGAGATTGCCAAATTAGCAAAAAAGTAGAAAAGATTACACCTTGGTGTGATCGATAATTAGCAGATAAGATTGTAAAATTATGGATAATCCTAATTAGATCATCCTTAAATTTTACAATCTTATTTTAATGTATATTAAATTGAAATGAAGAAACCCTATTAACTTGAAAGTGCTAATAGGGTTTCTCTATTATATTGATTTTAATTATTTATTTTCTTCGTATTTTTTCTTATCATATCCGAACCATGCAGCTTCCATAATACCTTCTAAATCTTTTAATAGTGCAAGACGAGGGTTTGCTGGAGTACATTGATCTTCATATGCATCTAGAGAAAGTTGACGAAGTTCCGCTTTGAATGCTTCGTAATCAACTCCATGGTCTTTGAAGCTCATAGGACAACCAACACGTTTACCAAGCTCGAATACTGCTTGTGCGTATGATTCAACAGCTTCTTCAGGTGTGTCAGCTTTTAATCCTAACATACGTGCAATATCTTGGAATCTTTCAGCTGCTTGATAATGTTCATATTTTGGCCAAATAGATACTTTACCAGGACGTGTACCATTGTAACGGATAACATATGGAAGTAAAGTAGCATTTGTTTCACCGTGAATAGTATGGAATTTACCACCAATTTTGTGAGCCATAGAGTGGCAAATACCTAGGAAAGCATTTGCGAATGCCATACCAGCTAAACATGAAGCGTTATGCATTTTCTCACGAGCCGTCTTGTCAAACTCTTTTACAGATTTTTCAAGATTTTCAAATACTATTTTTATTGCCTGTAGAGCGATACCATCAGTATAATCGTTTGCTAAGATAGAAGTGTATGCCTCTGTAGCGTGAGTAAGAACGTCCATACCAGTAGAAGCTGTAGGACGAGCTGGTACAGTCATAACCATATTTGGATCAACGATAGCAACATGTGGAGTAAGTGCATAGTCTGCTAGTGGATATTTTTTACCATGTTCTTTATCAGAAATAACTGCAAATGGTGTAACTTCACTACCAGTACCTGAAGTAGTTGCTACACAGATAAACTTAGCTTTATTACCTAAATGAGGATATTTTACAGTACGTTTTCTGATATCCATGAATTTTTGAACTAACTCTTTAAAGTCTGCATCAGGTCTTTCATAGAATAACCACATAATCTTACCTGCGTCCATAGCAGAACCACCACCAAGTGCAACAATAGCATTTGGTTTAAATGCATTCATTATTTCTAAACCACGACGAACAGTTGTGATATCTGGGTTAGGTTCAACACCAGCAAATACCTCATATTGAACTTTATTTGTACGACGGTTTAGTTGATCGATAATACGTGCTGCGAATCCAAGTTTAACCATAGATTCATCAGTTACTATCATTACCCTCTCTAAACCCTCCATTTCACTTAAATATCTAATAGCATTTGGTTCGAAATATATTTTAGGTGGAATTTTATACCATTGTAAATTATTATTTCTTCGACCGATTAACTTTATATTTAGAAGGTTTACAGCACTAACGTTTCCAGAAACTGAGTTTCCTCCGAAGCTACCACATCCTAATGTAAGTGATGGAATGAATGCATTATATACATCTCCAATACCACCGAATGAAGATGGAGAATTCCAGATAATACGACAAGCTCTAACCACTTTACCGAATTCTTCAGCAACATCTGCATCTTGTGTATGAATAGCCGCACTGTGCCCTAATCCGTTAAATTCTACCATTTGACGAGATTTTTCAATACCATCTTCTGTACTAGTAGATTTAAGAACAGCTAATACTGGTGAAAGTTTTTCACGAGTAAGAGGTTCATTAACCCCTACTTCTTTACATTCTGCAGCTAGAATAACAGTACCTTTTGGAACTTCAAATCCTGCCATTTTTGCAATATCTTCAGCATATTTACCAACTATCACAGAATTTAGTTTTGCAGTTTCAACATCTTGTGAGTAAGCTTGCACACCGAATAATAATTTTTCTAATTTAGCTTTTTCTTCAGCGTTAACGAAGTAAACGTGATGTGATTTTATAAGTTTGATAAATTCATCGTAAATTTCTCTATCCACGATTGCAGCTTGTTCACTCGCGCAAATCATTCCATTATCAAATGCTTTACCTAAAACTATGTCATTAACAGCTTGTTTTAATTTAGCTTCTTTATGTACATAAGCTGGTACGTTACCAGGTCCAACCCCAAGAGCAGGTTTACCACATGAGTAAGCCGCTTTAACCATAGCGCCACCACCAGTAGCAAGGATAGTAGAAACGCCAGGGTGTTTCATTAAAGCATTAGTTCCATCTAAAGTAGGTTTTTCAATGAATTGAATACAGTTTTCAGGAGCACCAGCTTTAATAGCAGCGTCTCTCACTATGCGTGCAGCTTTTTTAGAACATTCATTAGCAGATGGATGGAAGCTAAAAATAATAGGGTTACGAGTTTTTAAAGCAATAAGTGATTTAAAAACTGTAGTTGATGTAGGGTTTGTAGTAGGCACTACCCCACAGATAACTCCGACAGGCTCAGCAATCGCTATAAGACCGTCTGATTCGTCTCTATCAACAATACCAACTGTTTTTAAGCCGCGAAGGTTATTTGTAATATATTCAGCAGCGTATAGATTTTTAATAGCTTTATCTTCTATATTACCACGCCCTGTTTCTTCTACAGCGGCAATAGCTAAAGGTCCATGTTCTTCTACAGCAGCCACAGCCGCTGCTTGAACAATAGCATCAATTTTTTCTTGATCGTCTATTTTTCTAAATTCATCTAAAGCAGTTAGAGCTTTATTTACTAGTATATCTACTTCTTGTACAGCATCATTATTTACTACTTTTTCTTTTACCATAATAATTTCCTCCCAGAAAAAATCATTTAATTTTTGTTATACACTAATATTTTATTGTTATATACTAAATATATTTTACGTTTAACTAGTTTAAAATTTAAGATATAAATTTTAGTGATTTTCTAATATTACAGAAGGGATTTAGAATTACTTATTTCTTAAATTTATAATTGATAATTATGAAATATTTAGTGCAATCTTTTGCAGTGGTGTCGACTACCTTGCAACTACAGTATAACATGAAATAGTATTTAAAAGAAGTAGAATAAGAAAAAAAGTAAAAGTGAAAAAATGAAAACTAAAAGAAAAAAATTTCAGGGTTTTTAACAGAATAATTATACAAGTAGGTGCGAAAACAGTTTAAAAGTAATCCGGCAGCATAGGCGGCTAAGTATTTAACACTTTGAAATTATTAAATAACATTAATTCCTGTTATATAATAATATAATTGTATAACAGAGAGAAGCGGGGGGAGAGATTTAAAAGTTAACAAATATATCTAAAAGCGAATAAAAAATATTACCTTTGTAAATGATATTCTTTATCGTTTACAAAAATGTAGTTTCAGATCTGGAAAGTGTAAATGGATGATTAAGATAATATATTGTAAATTAGCGTTACTTTCATTAAAACATAAATTACGGATAGAGATTTTAAATTTGAGATACTTTATGAATTATAATTTTTTAACACGTAATATAACTAAAAATTATAAAGTTTTAAAATTTTTAAAAAATATAAATAAAAGCTATACAATTAAACAGAATATATGATAAAATGATTAAGTATATATTAATGAAAAAACTGATGAGAGGAGAATGTAGAATGATGAAAAAAACATTTTACGTTACAACACCGATTTATTACCCAAGTGGTAATTTACATATCGGCCATGCATACACAACTGTGGCATGCGATGCATTAACTAGATATAAAAAATTAAGCGGTTTTGATACTTATTTTTTAACAGGAACTGATGAACATGGTCAAAAAATTCAACAAAAAGCACAAGAAAAAGGTGTTAGCGAGCAGCAGTATGTTGATGATATGATAAAAGATATAAAAAAGTTATGGTCTGCAATGGATATAGATTACAGTAAATTTATTCGTACAACAGATGGATATCACGAAAGAGCAGTTGCTGAAATCTTTGAACGACTTGTAGAAAAAGGTGATATTTATCTAGGGGAATATAAAGGTTGGTATTCGATTAGTGATGAGGAGTACTTCACAGAGACACAACTTCAAGAGGTATTTCGTGATGAAGATGGGAATATGATTGGTGGTATTGCTCCAAGCGGTAATGAAGTAAAGCTTGTGAGTGAAGAATGTTACTTCTTTAAAATGAGCAAGTATGCAGACCGTTTAGTTAAGTATTACGATGAACACCCAGAGTTTATCTTACCTGAAAGTCGTAAAAATGAAATGTTAAACAACTTTATTAAACCTGGATTAGAGGATTTGGCGGTAACACGTACTACTTTTAATTGGGGAGTTAAAGTTAAATCAAACCCGAAACATGTTGTTTATGTGTGGATTGATGCACTTGTTAACTATATTACAGCATTAGGATATGCAACTGGAGAAAGTGAAGAGTTATTTAATAAATATTGGCCTGCTGATGTTCAAGTAGTAGGTAAAGAAATCGTTCGTTTCCACGTTATTTACTGGCCGATATTGCTTATGGCATTGGATTTACCTCTTCCTAAAAAAATATTTGCTCATGGTTGGCTATTGATGAAAGATGGTAAAATGAGTAAGTCAAAAGGTAATGTAGTAGATCCATATATGTTAATTGAGCGTTATGGTTTGGATGCGGCTAGATACTATCTGCTTAGAGAAGTTCCATTTGGACAAGATGGTATTTTCACACCGGAAAGCTTTATTGATAGAATAAACTCAGATCTTTCTAATGATCTAGGAAACCTGCTTAATAGAACAATTTCGATGATAAATAAATATTGTAATGGGGTAATACCAAAATTTGTTGAACCAACAACTGAATTTGATACTGAACTTATTGAATTATCAAAAGAAGTTATAGATGAATATGATGGTTATATGGAAAATATGCAATTTTCTAAAGCATTAGAATCAGTATGGAAATTTATTTCTCGAACTAATAAATATATTGATCAAACAACACCTTGGATCTTAGCTAAAGATGAAGCTAGTAAGGGTGAATTAGATAAGGTAATGAATTACTTAGCGGAAAGTTTGAGAATTGCTACTATTTTAATAAGTCCAGCATTAACTAACGCACCAAAAGAAATTAAAGTTCAACTAGGACTTTCAGACGATTTATTGACATTTGAAACTGCAAAAACTTTCGGTGTATTTGATGGAACTACTAAGGTAGTAGAAAAACCAACTCCAATATTCCCTCGTTTTGATAAGGAAGTGGAAGTTGAATATATCAAAGAGCAAATGTCTCCCAAGGCACTGGCTAATTTAGAAACTGAAGATAAAGTAGAAGAGGGTACTTATGTGGAGTTGGCGGAAGAAATAACAATAGATAAATTCTTTGAAACTTCTTTAAGAGTGGCACAAGTACTAGAATGTGAAAAAGTTAAGAAAAGCTCAAAATTACTTAAATTCAAATTAGATTTAGGAAATCATCAAAGACAGATTGTTTCAGGTATTGCAAAATATTATAAACCAGAAGATTTAATAGGGAAAAAAGTAGCGGTAGTTGCTAACTTAAAACCTGTTAAACTTTGCGGGGAACTAAGTGAAGGTATGATACTTTCAGCAGAAAAAGATGGTATTTTACGTGTTGTAGAAATTAACGTTGATATACCTAATGGGGCAGAAATAAGATAAAAAAAGCTGTTCAAGTAAATTCACTTGAACAGCTTTTGATATACTCTATGTAAAAGGAGTTGATTAATTTACTGTAATCAACTCCTTTTTACTATTATCTATTTCTTTGTGTTGTATTTTGTGTAGTACTATTTCTTTGACTATTTGAACTATTCTTATCTTCTTTATTTATGTTTTTAGAATTTGCAGATTCTCGATTAACTTCTGTTAAACGAATAGGATTAACAGGAATGAATGAACCGTCTGTGATATGGTAGATTAATCTATTATTTTTTGATATGCCATAACCACTAATATTAAGAACAGCTCCATTACTCATTGTTACTCTTATATCATTAATTTCTTGGTCTTTATAGACATTTTGTGATGCTAAGAATTTAATAGCAACTGGACGTGATACAAAATTAGAGAAATTATCATTTTTCTTATCGACGCTAACGAATTTCTCATTAGCAGTAACAAATTGTCCAGCATGATCTCCTGATGAAATACGATACATCATATAACCAGCTGGTGAAACTAATTTATCAACGGTAAACTTAGTCCCAGCTTCGATAACATCTCCAGTATCTGCCCAATTTGCAGATTTAAACGTATGTAATTTTTTATTAACAGTAATTTCACGCTTAACATCAAATGAATAAGAAACAAATGTTCCAGCTAGTTTTGCTGTTATTTCTTCGTCTTGGGCTTCTGAATCAATTCTAGCAGCATTAGCTTTTTCTTGAGCTTCTAATATTTTTGCTTTTTCCTCTGCTTCTTTTTGTTTTTTCATTTCATCGGTTGTATCTACGGCAGTAGTTTGAAGATCATCGAAACTAACGTAATGTTCTTTAGCAGACGAAATAAACTTAAGCGTAATTAAGAAACATAGAGATAATAGTATTGCTAGTATAAATGAAGTAGCTATTTTTACTTTAATATTTTTAGAGGTTTTTCTTATACCGTTATAATCTTTAACATCTTTTCTAAAAATATATTTAAGTGTAAATGCTTTGATTCCTACAAATGCAGCAATAAATATGTTTTCCAATTTATTTTTGTGATTTTTAACTTTAAAGACAGTTTCGTCTTCATTTACAACTTCTTTTCTAATACTATAAATTTCTTTTTTGAAGCCATCTATTTTGTGTTCGAGTTCAAGATTTTTTTGAATTCTTTCAATTAATTTCTTCTCAGCTGCAATATCTTTTTGGAGTATTTGCTTTTGAGTAAGGAGGGTACTTAGACGCTTTTCCTCTAGAAGTATTTCGTCTTTTTCAGCCTTTCTATTTTTTAATTTATTTATAGAAAGTGCTTTTTCACCAATTTTATCTTCCAAAGCTATTAAAGAAGTTTCAAGGGCAAGAAGATTATTTTCGTGTTCTTTCTTCTCGTTTTCTTTCTCAAGAAATTCTATTTTTTTCAAATCTTCAGCTAGTTTAAATTCTTTGTCTTTTTTTTGGAATAATTTTCTTCTTTCTTCAGCTTGTTCTTTTTCAATACGTTCACGTTCTAGACGATCTTCTTCACGTTTACGAGCTTTTTCCTCTTCAATACGCTGACGTTCAAGTTCTTTTTCACGAGCGATACGTTCGCGTTCTAGACGATCTTCTTCACGTTTACGAGCTTTTTCCTCTTCAATACGCTGACGTTCAAGCTCTTTTTCATGAGCAATACGTTCGCGTTCTAAGCGTTCTTCCTCTCGTTTACGAGCTTTTTCTTCTTCGATACGTTGTCGTTCAAGCTCTTTTTCATGAGCAATACGTTCACGTTCTAAACGTTCTTCTTCACGTTTGCGAGCTTTTTCCTCTTCAATGCGCTGACGTTCAAGCTCTTTTTCACGAGCAATACGTTCAGCTTCTAGTCGCTCCTGCTCTGCTCGTTGGGCCATATTTTTTTTATGTTCTTCTTCTATACGTTTTTGCTCTTTTTCGAATTTTTTTCTCGCACTTTCTAATCTAAAAGCACGTTCTTTTGCTTCTTTTTCTTTTCTTTTTAATTCTTCTTCTAAAACAATTTCATTATCAACTTGAGTTATATTTTCATCAGCAATCTCTTGCTTCTCATTCTTAAAGTTTAAAGTTTTTACTTGCTGTTTTAGACGATTAAAAAAAGATATGTTGTTTTTTTGCGTGTCTGTATTAGCTGAATTATCATCATTTAACTTATCTTTTTCTTCTTCTTTTGTCATGCTTACTATCCTTTCATATAACTCTAATATTAACATTATACCACAAAATCATATCATAACTACATAAAAAACAATTAAAATAGAAGAAAAAACTTTGAACTCTAATTGAAATATGTTATCATTAAGGTATATGTTTTTTGTGAAAAGTTTTTTAATAAATTTAAATAGAGGTATTAGTAATGAAAAAGACAATTAGTTTTAAAGGTAAAGCTGTAACAATAGAAGATAAATTAAATATAGGTGATATTTTTCCGAATTTTACCGCTGTAAAAAAAGATTTGTCAGATTTTAGATTAGATGAATTTAAAGGGAATATTATTGTGATAAATACATTTCCGTCAATTGATACAGGGATATGTGCTTTGCAAACTATAAGATTTAATAAAGAAGTAAGTGGTTTTAAGGATGTTGTGGCTGTAACAGTTTCAAAGGACTTACCGTTTGCTTTAGGGCGTTTTTGTGCTGCTGAAGGAATAGAAAATGCAATAACTGTTTCGGATTATAAATATAGAGATATTGAAAATCTTAGTGGTCTTTTAATTAAAGAACTTGGATTACTTACTCGTGCTGTTTTTATTGTTGATGCAGATGGAATTATACGATATAAAGAAGTGCTAGAAGAAGTAGGAAGTGAACCTAATTATGAAGCAGCATTATTACAAATAAAAAAATTACAAGAGAGGTAGTAGATGACAGAGTTAAAATATATAAACAAGGAACAGAACAAAAATCTTCAAATAAAAGATTTAATAACACTAGGGCTATATACTATACTTTTAGTTCTTTTAATGGGTGTAGGAGTAGGTTTAGGGACGCTGTTTACTTCGGTTGTTTTTGGAGGAAAAGTTTATTTTGCAACATATACATCAGTTGCTGCCGCATTAGTTTGCGGAAGTGCGTATAGCTTAATCTTTAATAAAATAAATAAAAACATGGCTATATTCATTATGACAGCTATAATTGCATTATTTATGGGGATTTCAGGACATGCGATAGTTGGATCAATAACATTATTCATAGCTGCGGTACTTGCAGAATTTTTCTATAGAAAGGGAAATGAGTATTTTTCGTATTTATGCTTTAATCTAGGAAATATCGGTATTATTTTACCAATGTTTTTCATGAAAGAAAGTTACATAAAGCACCTTCAAGGAAGAAATTATTCACAAGAAAAAATAGATTTGGTGATGGGAAGTGCGGATATTAATACATTTGTATTTATCGTTATCTTTACTGTGCTAGCATCATTTGTTGGAATATACTTAGGACGTAAGTTGTATTTTAAAAACTTTAATAAAGCAGGATTATAATAATGATAAAATTAGACATAAGAGTTAAGATATTAATATTAGTTATAGCTAATATTCTTATGTTCAAAATGATGAGTTTAAATTTACATTTAATAGTTGCAGTAGTATTTACACTATATTTAGGGGCGACTTCTAATATTAGAAGAATGATGAATTTCTTTTTAATATATATGTTTTTTACTATTTATGAAATGTATTTTTCTCACACGATTACTGTTAAAGTAATTGATAGCTTTTTATTGCTAACAACATTAATGTATAAAACATTATATTTTCCACTTTGTGCAGGAATAGGACTAGTTAGCAGTTCAAAAGTATCAGAACTAATTTGTTTTTTAAGAAAATTGAGATTACCTAAGAAGGTAATTATCGTCTTAGCTGTCTTATATAGATTTTTCCCCGTTTTAATGACGGATTATAAACTTATTAGGAATTCGTTGGGAATGAAAGGAATTGGAGTAAGTAGAGGGTACTACTTGCTCCATCCATTTAAATTTTTTGAGTATGTTTTTGTGCCGTACGTTATTACTAGTACAAATATAGCAAATGAACTTTCGGTATCGTGCTTATGTCGAGGTTTGGATAATGAAGAAATACCAACTTCGTACATAAAGTTAAAATTTAGAACACAAGATTATATTTTAATGGTATTAGCAATTATAGGATTTAGTTATATTATGTTTATGAGGTGATAAATTGATTACATTTAAAAATTTTAATTATAAATATATTGAATCAGAAAAATTAAATATAGAAAATTTATCACTTCATATAAAAAAAGGGGAGTGTATTCTTTTTACAGGACCTAGTGGATGTGGTAAGACAACAATACTAAGAGTATTAAATGGTCTTGCGCCAGAATTTTTTTATGGAGGATATAACGGAGAGTTAAAAGTTGCTCATTTGAAAATAGGAGATAAGTTAAAAGAATTTTCTAAAATAGTAGGAAGTGTCTTTCAAAATCCGAAAAATCAATTTTTTAATTTAGATTCAACAAGTGAATTAGCCTTTAGTATGGAAAACTATGGTTATCCAAGAGAAGATATTGCTAAAAGAATTAAAGAGGTAAGTGTTGAGTTTTCTGCAGAACATTTACTAGAACGTGACATTTTGGAGCTTAGTGGTGGAGAAAAACAAAAGCTTGCCTTTATGGCTAGCATAATGTTAGATGCAGATATCTATGTACTTGATGAAATAACTAGTAACCTAGATTTAAAAGCAATAAAACTTATATCCGAAATTATAGAAAGTCTAAAAAAACAAGGTAAAACTATTGTTGTGGCAGAACATAGAATTTATTACCTTAGAGATTTGGTTGATCGTATGTACGTAATTAAAGGTGGTCAACTAATTCACGAAGTGAGTAAAGAACAGTTAGCTGATTTTGATGGTAGAGCTTGTAGGACTAGACAAATAGACTTAAAAAAAGTTGAATTAGGAGAAAAAATAACTAGAGTACACAAAGATAATTACCTTCAAATAAAGAATCTGGAATATGAGGTAAATAATAGAACTGTAAAAATAGAAAATCATACTTTTTCAACTTCAAAGATATATGCGGTAATAGGAGATAACGGTTGTGGGAAAACTACCTTTGCCAATGCTTTAACAGGATTGTCTAAGATTAAACAGGATATAACTTTAAATGGGAAAATCTTATCTAAAAAAGATTTGTTAAAAAATACGTTCCAAGTTATGCAAGATGTTAACTATCAATTATTTACTAATTCAGTTGAAAAGGAAATTCGACTAGGAAGTAAAAATTTAGAATTATTTGATACAGTTGTAGATAAACTAAATATTAGAAAATTTCTAAATAGGCATCCTAATACACTTAGTGGTGGAGAAAAACAACGTGTAGCTATAGCTTCTGCGTTACTTTCTAACAAAAAAATATTAATCTTTGACGAACCTACAAGTGGCTTGGACTATATTAATATGATAGAATTAAGTAAATTGATTGAAGAGATAGCTAAAGATGATGTTATAATTTTTGTAATTACTCATGATTATGAATTTTTATGCACTATAGCTGATGAAGTGCTACATTTTGGTGCAGAAGGTATTAAAGAACGCATTGAAGTAGATGGTGATACAAAAGAAAAAATATTAGATATAATGAGCTGATGTTATTTTAATATCAGTTCATTAGTGTTATAGACAGATTTAATTGATAATTTGTTAATAAAGAATTAATTTTTCTCTTATTAGAAATATAGAAGTTAGATAAATTACACAAGATAGTTTGTTATTATGAAATATGAAAATAACTTCACCAAATAATTTGTCTAATGGCTGTTAACATGATAAAATAAATGAGTTGTATAAATATTGAAGATAGGAGGGAATATATGTCTTACGCCTCGGATATGAAAAAAGAATTAACTATGATAGAAATAACAAAAGATAGAGAATTTTTATCAGAGTTGTCAGCACTTATAAAGATGAATGGGATGTTAAACATAGCGAATGGTAGATTAAGTCTTAGTTTTCAAACAGAAAATGCTTCAATAGCGCGTCGTATGTATTTATTAATAAAATTTTTCTATAATGTACACATAAATATTTCAGTTAGAAAAAAATTGAAGTTAAAAAAAAATAACGTTTATATTTGTCGTTTGGATCAAAATGTAAAAGAAATATTAACGGAATTATATATTTTGGATGATAATTATACTATGAGAATTGATATAGCGGACGAATTAATAAATAGCGAGGAAAAGAAAAGAGCATATTTGCGTGGGGCATTTTTAGCTGGTGGCTCGGTAAATAATCCTCGTACGTCCAGTTATCATATGGAAATATTCTCTCACTACAAAGAACATAATAAAGAATTAAATGATTTACTTAACTCATTTAATTTGAATTCTAGAACTCTTGAAAGAAAAAAAGGTTTTATAGTATATATAAAAGAATCCGAAAAGATAGCTGAATTTATTAATCTTGTTGGAGCATATCAAGCCTTATTCCAATTTGAAGATGAGAGAATAGTCCGCGATATAAACAACTCTGTTAACAGAATGCAAAATTGTGATATGGCCAATATGAACAAAACAGTTAATGCATCAGCAAAACAGGTTGAGGATATTAATGTTATAGAAGAACGCTTAGGATTAGATAATATTGATGACAAACTTCGAATAGTAGCGGAAGCTAGGTTGAAATATCCAGAATATCCTCTAAAAGAAATTGCTGAAATGATAGAAGATGGGAAATTATCTAAGTCTGGGCTTAATCATAGGTTTAGAAAAATAGCTAAAATAGCAAAAGAATTAAGAGATGGTACTTACCAAGCGAAATAAAGGAGAAAGAACATGAGCAAATGGGATGAACAAATTTTAGTAGTAAATAGAAAAGATTTATTTAATGATGAAGAGAATCATTTTTATGGTTTTTTACCAAAAGAAGATGAAAAGGTAAAAAAAATAGTTGATACGTTTGTGACGTATGAAGTAAAACGCCGTGGAGATATGGAAGAAGATCCAAGCTATAAACAATTAATAGGATATGCGTTATTAAAAGACTCTAAAACAAAAGAAGTTTTAGTTTATAGACGACTAACAGGCGGAGGAGAAGCTCGACTTCATGGTAAAGCCTCAGTAGGTATAGGCGGACATATGAATGAAGAAGTAGGGAAAACTATTTATGAAATGTTAAAAGTTAATGCAGCTCGTGAGCTTAATGAAGAAGTAGGAGTATCAGAGGAGTATGCGTTAGAAAATCTTCATTTTATTGGTTTAATTAATGATGATAAAACAGAAGTAGGTCAAGTTCATATAGGAGTAGTTTATGAATGTGAAGTTGATAAAGATAAAGTAGAAGTAAAAGAAGATGATACATTAGTTATAAAATGGGAAACAAGAGAAGAAGCGCAAAGAGAAGATAATTATGAAAGTTGGTCAGAATTTTTAAAACCAGTTATGTAATTCTTGGTAAATCTATAACTTGTTAAATTTTCTAACGTAATATTGTAAGATTAGAAAGAATATTGTAATATATAAATATGAAAAAATAGAACCTCGATTTGAGAAGAACTTATTATAAGCTCTATAATAATCAAATCGAAGTTTTATTTTATTAAAGGAAAGATTGTAAGAAAATTTAACAAAGAAAGGATGATTACATGTTTAATATTAAAATGGACATGATACAAACAGTAGGTCTCGCTGTTGTTATTTTAATAATTGGTAGATTTTTAAGAACGAGAGTAAAAATATTTGAGACTTATTGTATTCCATCACCTGTAATTGGAGGATTTTTATTCGCAATACTTAATTTAGTACTAAGACAAACTAATTTAGTTATATTTGAGTTTGATAATACACTACAAAGTTTCTTTATGACGTTATTTTTTACAAGTATAGGTTTTAATGCGAGTTGGAGATTACTAAAGGTTGGTGGAAGAAAAGTAGTTTTATTCTTATTATCTGCAATTATGTTAGTAGTACTACAAAATATAGTAGCGGTTAGTATAGGGTATGCTACTGGAATTAATCCACTTATAGCATTACTTACGGGTTCAACAGCTATGACAGGAGGACATGGGACGGCGGCAGCTATGGCACCTATTGTAGAAGAGATGGGGTATTCAGGAGCAAAAAGTGTAGCAATAGCAGCAGCAACTTTTGGACTTATAGCAGGATCAAGTTTAGGAGGCCCGCTTGCGAATAGATTAATTAGAAGGAAAAATCTAGAAGTAAAAGCTGAAGAAATAGAGGAAAAACATAAAAACGATGAATTTCTATTTAATAATAGTATTAAAAAACTAGATGGAGAAAATTTTGCAAAAGCATTTTTTATAATTTTACTAGCGATGTTTATAGGAAGTTACCTATCTATTTATATAAATCAGTTCCTAAAGTTTCCAAGTTATATAGGACCAATGCTTATAGCGGCTGTATTTAGAAATATTTCGGATGCAACTACTAAAGTTGACCTTCATTATGAAGAAATTCACGTCCTTGAAAGCGTCTCTTTAAATTTGTTTTTAGGAATGGCAATGATAAGTTTACGCCTTTGGGAATTAGCTAGTCTTGCAGGGCAATTAACATTGTTATTATTAGCTCAGGCGTTACTTGCTTATGTGTTTATTTATTTTATAACATTTAGAGTAATGGGAAGTAATTATGACTCGGCTGTGCTTTCAGCTGGACATGTAGGATTTGGACTAGGTGCGACACCAAATGGTATTGCGAATATGCAAAGTGTAACAGATAAATATAAATATTCTCATATTGCATTTTTTGTTATGCCGATAGTAGGTGCATTGTTTATTGACTTCTTTAATGTAGCCATAATTAGTGGATTTTTATCATTTTTAGCAAGATAATAAAAAATAAGAGTTTGATAGTTAATATCAAACTCTTATTTTTTATATTTAATTAGTCTCTTTCGATTTTTTCAAGACCACGCATATATGGACGAAGCACTTCTGGTATAGTAATAGAGCCATCTTCATTTTGATAGTTTTCTATTATAGCTGCTAAACAACGTCCAACAGCAAGACCAGAACCGTTTAGTGTGTGAATAAATTCAACTTTTCCAGTATCTTCACGTTTGAAGCGCATATTAGCACGGCGAGCTTGGAAATCAGTACAGTTAGAACAAGAACTAATTTCTTTATATGCATCGTAACTTGGTAACCAAACTTCAATATCATAAGTTTTTGCACTTGAGAATCCAGTATCACCTGAACATAAAGTGATAACACGGTATGGTAGGTTTAATTTTTTCAGAATGTTTTCAGCGTGTTCTGTCATAATTTCTAGTTGTTCATATGAGTTTTCTGGTTTAGCAAAACGAACCATTTCTACTTTGTTAAATTGGTGAAGACGAATCAAGCCACGAGTATCACGTCCTGCACTTCCTGCCTCAGATCTAAAGCAGATACTAAATGCAGTTACTCCTTTTGGAAGCATGTCTTCACTTAAAATTTCGTTGTTGTAGTAGTTTGTTAATGGTACTTCAGCAGTAGGAATAAGTGTTAGTCCTTCTGATTCTACAGTATAAACATCCTCTACAAACTTAGGAAATTGACCTGTTCCAAATAGTGCTGTTTTATTAACGAGTTGAGGAACCATGTATTCTTCATAACCATGCTCAATAACGTGAGTATCTATCATAAAGTTAATTAAAGCACGTTCTAATAAAGCTCCAGCTTTTTTATAGAATACAAATCTACTTCCTGATATTTTAGCAGCACGTTCAAAATCTGCAATATCTAATTCTTCTACTAAATCCCAGTGAGCTTTTGGTTCAAAATCAAACTCACGAACTTTTCCTATACGACGAACTTCAATGTTTTCATCTTCTGTTTCTCCAAAAGGAGTTTCATCAGATATTAAGTTAGGAATACGAATGATTTTTTCGTTAATTTCTTCAGAAATTTGTTTAACTTCGATATCACGTGTTGTTATTTCATCAGATACTTTTTTCATATCGTTGATAACATCAGTAGCATCTTCACGCTTACGCTTTAATACCGCAATTTCTTCACTACGTTTGTTGCGAAGAGCTTTTAAGTCTTCTACCTCAACAAGAAGACTACGACGTTTTTTATCAAGATCGATTAGTAGATCAACAACATCAGTATCAAGATTTCTTGCTGCCAATTTTTCTTTTACCATTTCAGGATTTGCTCTAAATAATTTAATATCTAACATATATATTTCTCCTTTATTTATAATATTATAGAAAGAGTGGTTAAAATAAAAGTCCCTTACGTTTAAGTTAAACGTAAGGGACGACTAAATTATCGTGGTTCCACCCAAATTCAATCCATAGGATTCTTTAAAAATAATTTGATATAAGTTATAGTAGAATTTTAAAATGAATTTTAAGTATTTTCACCAACCACACCTTCTCTAAAAAATTCTTAGATTAAAACATGTCTATAATCAAATTTTATATTTATTTAAATCAATTGTACTTTATCTTTAAGTATTTTGTCAAGCTGTTTAACCAATATTACTTACTTTTTTTCAAAAATTCTTGGGCCTGTTTGATTTGAAGAGCTGTAAGATTTTTCTTGTCAACATAATGCTTATGGTCTCCGTGCTTTACGATAAAACCATCTGTAGTTTCTTCTAGTACATCATTAGTATTAAAACTAAAGTCATGCTCATCATCCCTATGGTCATCCGTTAAACTTTCTTCTGAATTGGCTTCTTTTTCTTCAATTTTTTTATCTGAAGATATAGTGTCACTTTTATCTATATTAGTATTATTTGTTGCCTTTTCAGCAGAGTTACTATTATTTTTTATAACACTATTTTCTGAATTTTTATTTTTAATTTTTGTTGTTAGTTCGTTTGAGTTGTTAATTTTTGAAAATTCTAAAGTAGGTAAGAAATCCTCTAATTCTTTTATAAAGCTTTTTGCAGAATCTAGAATGGACATTTCATCATCGTTATTATATTTTCTACTTAATTTTGCATAGTTTTCTCCGTATTTAACTTCTTGAACATTATTGTGTTGAAGTTGATAATAAAGTTTGTTTTTAGCATTTATAAGTCTTGCAATGAGTTCATTGGTACGAGATTCAATGATTTTTGCTTCACTTAGGTAAGAATATTCTATTAAATATGCAAGTTCTTCTCTAAGTTCATTATCAATTTTATTGCTATTTATATTTTCTAAGAAGTACTTAGTATAACTTAAGATTGTAGGGCCAGTTTGCAGGTCAAATTTTTCTAATTCATTTAGGATATGTTCTATCTTTGTGAATGCATCAGTATTGTGTTCTGATGATGCCGCATTCAATTCTTCAATTAAACTTTCTTTGTCATATCCTAAGTGTTCAATATTTGCATTTTTCACCCGATTAAGTAACGTATCATATTGTTTAATAAATTTCTCATCTTTTTTATCAGTGGCAGATGAATTTATATGAATATATTTTTTATCAAAACTATCTAACATAGCTAAGTAGCCAGCAGTCGAGTTAGTAGGTAGTTCTTCAATACTATTCTTTAGTTGATATAATGCGCGATTAATACGATTAACCTGTTTTTTATCTTTATTTAGTTGGTTGTTATCAGCGATTAGAGAATTAATTCTATTAATAACTGTATTCTTATCAAATTCTCCTTTAATATATGTTCCTATGATATTAGGAATTTTATTTTTTAAATAAGCTTCAGCTCCTCCAGATTTTATTTTCACATAGTGATTATGAGAACCATGAGGAATAACGAATTTGTCTCCGTCTATTTGAATTTTATCAGGGGCAATACCAGTACGCTCTGATAACGCTAGTAACTCTTGTTCAAAATCTAATTCTTTATCTCCTGTTACTTCTGGAATTCTGAATTTACTTCTTGGAATTAAATATGGATGTATATGAGTTGGATCATATTCTTGGGTTGGTTCGTTAAAAATAAAGAAGTCTTTTGTAACTTTTATTGCTTTTTTTGGAACTCCATAGACATCGGCAATATACTCAATTTGTTTTTCTATTTCATCATTTAAAAGATTAGAATCATCACCAATATGAATTTCATCTAAAAAGACAGTATGAGTATGATCACCATGTGGATAAGTAAGAGCTAGCCCTTTAGTTGTTTCAATTATTTTAATTTTAGATTTATCAATATTTAATATTTTTGATAGATAGTCTATTTTATCTTGAACGTCTTTAGTTATTTTAGTTGATTTTTCAGGAGATGTAGTATTGCTATGTGAGTTACTATGATTATTAGATGAAGTATATTTATTTATTAAATACTCCCATTTAGTACCGCGTAGACTATCAAACGAAATAATATGATTATGGCTACCATGTTTAACAATAAAACCAAAACTATTATGACCTATAATATCACTTTCTCCTTTGAAAATATAACCATCGCTAGTGGCGTGAGTTATACCAGCTGTATTGCTAGGTGTTTCATTATTTATACCTGCTTGTTTTATAGAATTTAATTGAGCAGCACTTAAATCAGATTTTTTAATAAAGTGATAATGATCTCCGTGACGAACCACATAACCGTCAGCAGTTTCTTTAACAATGTCTTTTGGATTGAATTGATAATTATCCTCATGAGTTGAAGTTTTCTCATGATGATGACTATGAGAAGAAGCTGAAATAGTTTTAGCAGTTTCTTCGTCCACGATATTACTTTGCTTAATACCTTCTTTAGGGTAGTAATAATATTTTCCGTTGACTTTTATAATATAACCTTGAGCTACTTCGTATTGGATATCTTCGTCTTTTAATTTATAGTTTTTATCATTATAAACAAGTTTGTCTAAAAATTTAGCGTTATACGGAACAAGACCTTTTTCATAATGGCTATGATCACCATGTAGAGTTACATAACCATCTTCTGTAATTTCTGTAACAACTATATCACTTACCTTATCAGCGTAAGCGATGTGTTTAGATTGTTTACTTTGAACAAGGCTAGAGGAAGTAGAATCAGTATTTTTTCCAAATTCATAACCAGCGTAGCCAATTCCAGCAAGTGCAAGAATACTGCAGGGAATTATAAGTGCAGTTTTTCTATTTTTATTCATATAAAAAGTTCTCCTTAATTTCTATTTTTCAAAATGATTACGATTTATTCTAACATAATATTAACGGCTTGTAAATAGAAATAATTACGATTTGTAAAAAATATTAATTTGAAATTTTTTTCAAGTAAAATATAGCATGATTAATATGCTTTAAAAAATTGCCTATACAAAAATAAAAAAATTACTTAATAAAAAAAATCTTTAATTAATGCTATTTAATAATAAAAAATATGTTTTTTTCTATCTTGTATGGTATAATAATTCATATATTTAAAGAAAGTGAGATTTGCTATGACAAATTTTGATTTTAAAAAATTAGTTGATGCTGATTATTTATTAAAAACTCGTGATAATGAAAATGTCGTTGTAATTGATGCACGTGGTGGTATGCTTGAAGAAGGTTCTTTGATGTATGATAAAGCTACTGTAGTTGATTGGACTGATATAAGTCTATTAGGCGAGTTTGGAGGAGAAGAACTTGGAAAACTTCTATCAAAAGATAATTACCAAGAAATTTTTAATATTCTAGGTATAAAAGAAGACACAGAGGTACTAGTTTATGGTTTTACTATGCCAAATCAAGGATTTGGTGATGAAGCTCGAGTTGTTTATACTTTTAATTATGCAGGTTTTGATAATGTAAAAATCATTGATGGTGGATTTGATAAAGTAGAACAACTAGGACTTAATAAAAACTATAATCTGGAAAATGATAGAATAAATGTTTCAAGCGTAGTTCGTGAAGAAGCTCAAGATAATGAAAAAGCAATATTTACTGATGAGTTATTATCTTTCGTGAATAGTGCAGATGTTCAAATTATTGATACTAGATTAGAAGCAGAGTACAACGGGCGAGTTATCTATGGTGAAAATAAAGCAGGACACATCCCAGGTTCTATTTCTGTTCCGTTTAATTCATTAGTAGACGAAGATGGATTTATAAAATCAAGAGAAGCGTTAAAAGAATATTTTGTAAGTAAAGGACTTGATAAAAATAAACTTCAAATTACGTACTGCACTACAGGAGTACGTGCTTCTTATGTTGCAGTGATTTTAGAAGAGCTAGGTTATAAAGTAAGAAACTATGAACCTTCATTTGCAAGATATGCTAATGTTGGAGAAGTTGAGTAAGACAGAGAAAATTTAATGGAGATATATTAGAAAATGACAGGTATGACAGGATATTTGTTTTGGGGATTCTTAATAGTTTATGGATTTATTATGTTCCTATTATCCCCAAAGAAAGTTACAGAAGCAGGATTTTTTAGAGGAGATAGTAATAAAGGTGAACGACCAACTGAAATGATGCTTATGTTAAGTATTTTCATAAGTTGGATTTTTGCGAAATCAGTTACTAATGCTGCAAACTTAGGTGCTCAGTATGGTTTTGTTGGCGGTTTGGCATATGCTACATATTGGCTATGTATTCCAATAGCAGGTTTTGCAATTTATCGTTTAAGAAGAAAGTATCAAGCCACAGGATTAGTTAGTTTTTTAAACTCTAACTACGGAAAAGCAGCTTCGGTTGCATTTTCAGCAGCAATTCTTATTCGTTTATTTAATGAAGTTTGGAGTAATACTTCTGTTGTTGGTGGATATTATGGAAAATCAGGAAGTCGTGAGTTTATTATTTCGGCTATTCTATTTACAGTAATTACATTAGGGTATACCGTATTAGGTGGACTTCGTAGTTCGATTGTCACAGATGTAATTCAAGCGATTATTTTTGTATTTTTTGTTGGGTGGGTAATAACTTTAATTTTACCACAACATAATATTAGTGAATTTGTTACGTCTGGTTCTTGGACAATGCAAGCAGGGGTCGATATGTTACTTGTAACAATTCTTCAATTGTTTAGTTATCCATTCCATGATCCGGTACTTACAGATAGAGGATTTATAGCAGAAGAAAAAACAATGCTACGTTCTTTTATCGTATCAGGAATCTTAGGATTTATTTCTATCTTAATATTTAGTTTTATAGGTATTCATGCAAAACTTATCGGTATGGAAGTCAGTAGTAACGTTCCAGCTGCTTTAGGTAAAACATTAGGAGTTGCCGGATATTTTGCGATGATTGTTGTTATGATTTCTGCGGCAGGGTCTACTCTTGACTCTACATTCGCAAGTCTTGGAAAATTAACAGGTAAAGATTTGCCAGAAATGGCAGGTAAACCATTAAAAAATCCAAAACTAGTAGCAATTATCTTTATGGTAGCATTTGCGTTTATAGGTAATTTGCCAATGATTATGGGAACTGATATTCTTAAAGCAACTACTATTAGTGGTACAATGGTTATAGGATTAGCGCCTATATTCCTACTTCATGGTTTTGTTAAACCAACAAAAATAGGATTCCATCTAAGTTTTTGGATTGGAATTATTCTTGGAGTATTATTAACAGTTAAGATGATACCAGCATCTTGGGCAATAGGTAGTGGTAAGAGTGCCTTACTTCTAGGGGTAAACTTCTATGGATTAATTTTATGCACTCTAGGATATGTCATACCAGGATTATTTGCTAAAAGGAAATAGTTATGACTAAAGGAAGAAACTGCTCCCTTGATTATATGTTAAACAAGGATTGGGCGAAGAATACTTTAAGAATAGATAAAGATGTACTTTATGTAGTAGGTGGATTATACGGTAATAATTTTGCATTAGAGTTGATTAATAGCAAAGCTGAAAAAGAAAATGCTCAAATCATTTTTAATGGAGATATGCATTGGTTTGATATAAATAAAGATGATTTTTTGACTGTAGAAAATAATTCTATTAAAGGGATTAAGCTATTAGGAAATGTTGAATATGAACTAATAAATTCAAAAGATAATCTTGGCTGTGGATGCAATTATCCCGAAGATGTAAGTGAGGGAATTGTTGAAAGGTCTAATGCTATTCATCAAATGATGAAAGATAACCTAGGAAATGATGATATTTTAGAAGAAATACAACTTCGTGATAAGACGCTGTCTGTTGAGTTTTTAAACAAAAAAATTGCCATTACTCATGGTGATGAGAAAAGTATGTCGGGCTGGCAGTGTTCACGTAGCAACTTACAGAAAAAAGATCGTCAAGACGAATTGGGTACTTGGTTAGATGATAATAAAGTAACTATACTTGCAACAACGCATACTTGCTTGCCAGCATTATACAATAATGATAAACATATTGTTGTGAATAACGGAGCGGCAGGTATGGCCAATGTAAAAGATTCTACTTATGGATTAATAACAAGGATTGCCAAAACACCATCAGAAGATGCGATTGTTTCAGAAAAAATAGATAATATTTATGTAGAGTTGGTGAAAATAGACTTTTCTATTGAGAAATTTTTAGAATGGTTTGAGAGTGTTTGGGATGATAATTCACCTGCTAGCATTTCGTATAAAGAGCGTATTATACATGGTACATCACTTGAAATTAGTAATATAAAAGTATAAGATAAAGGTATGTTTAATGAATAATAAAAGATATGTTCTTAAACATATCTTTTTCTATTTATGGAGGTAGTAATGTTAAGAAAAGCAACAAGGGATGATAAAAGAGTTTTAGATGGATTAGGGGAGTTTGTTGAATCGCTAGAGCTTGATATATTAAAAGAAGTATCACAAGAAAAATTTTATGAAATTTTAACATATATTTTTGAATCAACAGAAGATAGATTTAGTTATAAATACTGTACGGTATATGAAGAAAACGATGAAATTCTAGGTTTTTCTTTTGGGTATAATTATGAAAAATTAGAAGAAATGCGTAATTTTTGGTTTGATAAAGTAGTTACTATGTTTAAACTTAAAAATGATACTGTAATCTTTGATTATGATGAAATGTTGCCTGGGGAGTATTACCTGGATACACTTTACGTTTTTGAAGAAAATCGAGGACAAGGAATAGGTAATAAATTATTGTCTAAATTTACGATAGAAGAGCATCCTTTAAAAAGTTTAAATGTTGCTCAGAGTAATCATGGAGCGAGAAGACTCTATGAAAGTTATGGTTTTAAAAAAGAATGTGAAATATTTATTGGGCATGAAAATTATGACCATTTGGTTATAAGAAAATAAAGTATTTTATTTAATATAAAGAACCAGCAAATATCTTAAAATTTTATGTTTAGCATAATTAAGCTATGTTATAATAGAAAAGAAGTGAAATACATTTTTAAAATTTTAAAGTTATAGGAAAAAGGAGATTAATATGGCAGAATTACTAAGAAAAGATCAAAAAGTAGAAAATACTTGGGATTTAGAATCTATATATGCAACTAAAGAAGATTTTTGGAGAGAATTTAAAGAAGTAGAAGAGTTCCTTCCAGAAATTAAAAGTTATCAAGGAAAAGTTAAAGAAGGTGCTAAAGCATTACTAGATGTGTTAAAAACATCAGAAAAATGGGAACAAAAATTAGAACAGTTATTTATCTATGCTCATTGTAAAAATGATCAAGATAGTACGGACGCTGAGTTTAAAGAATTATATTCTAAAACTTATGGATTATATTCTAACTATGTTGCAGAATGGTCATTTTTCACACCAGAATTATTAGCTGTTGATGAAAGCCTAATTAATGGTTATTTAAAAGAATTAGAAGAACTTAGAGAATATGAGTTTTTCCTAGAAAAAATCAATAAAAAACGTCCGCATACATTAGATCCAGAACAAGAAAGAATAATTGCGATGGCAGGTGAAGCACTACATGCTAGTGATGAAACTTTTGGAGCGTTAAATAATACAGATGTAGTGTTTGAAGATGTAGAAGATAAAGATGGAAATAAACATACATTAACACACGGAACATATGGAACATATATGGAAAATCCAGATAGGGTGCTTAGAAAGAATACATTTTTCTCTTTATATAGCTATTTTGAAAGACATATCAATACATTAGCGTCTACATTAGCAGGAAATCTAAAAGCTAAAAAATTCTATGCTGACACTCATAAGTATCCCTCAACAAGAAATCATGCTTTATCATCAAATTTAATCCCTGAGGAAGTATATGATAATCTAGTAGAAACAGTTAATAAAAAAATACCAGTTCTTCATAAATATTATAAACTTCATAAAAAAATAAAAGGTCTTGATGAGTTAAGACTTTATGATAGAGCTGTATCTGTTGTTGAAGGGGAACCGATTAAGTTTACATTTGAAGAAGCTCGAGACATAGTTTTAGAAGCTGTTAAACCTATGGGTGAAGATTATGTCAATAGTATGAGAAAAGCATTTACAGAACGTTGGATTGATATTTATCCAAATAAAGGAAAACGTTCTGGTGCATACTCAACAGGTGCATACACTACTAAGCCATTTATTTTATTGAATTTTGATGGTACATTAAATGATGTTTATACGTTAATTCACGAACTTGGACACTCAATGCATTCTTATTATACACGCAAAAATCAACCTGCAGTTTATGGAAGTTATTCTATCTTTGTTGCAGAGGTAGCTTCTACATGTAATGAAGCATTATTAACAGAGCATCTTTATAACAAATTTGAAAAAGAAGGTAATAAAGAGGGAATGTTAAGAGTTCTTAATGAAGCACTACATGGTTTTGTGGGAACAGTATATCGTCAAACACAATTTGCTGAGTTTGAGCACTTAATGAATCAGCATGTCCAAAACGGTGGAGCAATTACTGCAGAATTTTTAAATACAGAATATTTTAATTTAGTAAAAAAATATTATGGTGACGCTTTTGAATATGATGAAGAAATTAAGTATGAATGGGCAAGAGTTCCTCATTTCTACTATAATTACTATGTATACCAATATGCAACAGGATATTCAGCAGCACAAGTATTATCACGTTTGATTTTAGCGGATAGCAAAAACGCAAAAATCTATATTGATGAGTTTTTATCAAAAGGAAACTCAGACTATCCGATTAATGTTTTAAGAAATGCAGGAGTAGATATGTCTAAACCAGAGGCAATTGAGCTTGCACTAAATGATTTTGAAGTAAAAATCGAAAAATTTGAAAAGTTATATTTTTCTAAGTAATTAGAACGTAATTAAAAAAAGAAGCGATTATATTAAATCGCTTCTTTTTTTAATGTAACTAAAACTAACTCTATTTGATTGTTTATTCTAATTGGAAAAGAACTATTTCCAAGGCCTTGAGAAACGACAAGTTTTGTGTTTTCTTTTTCATACACACCATGTATGTATTTAGGGAAGAAGCCTTGACTTGGAGAAAAAATTCCACCAACAAAAGGAATCTGCCATTGACCACCATGTGCATGTCCAGAAAAGACTAAGTTATATTTTTCTTTAACATAGAAGTCAAATTTTTCCGGTCTATGTGATAGTAAAATGTTGAATTCATTTTTATCAGATAATTTACTAAGAATATCTTGGAAATTTTCACGATGATTAAGTTCATCTTTTGCTTTAAAATAATTATAATCTTCAATTCCAATAAGATTTATTTTATCATTAGTTTTATAGATACTTCTAACTTCGTTATGAAGATAAGAGATATTTAGTCTTTCAAACATATTTTTTAGTTCTTCAAATTCTTTTGGCAGGCGTAGTTCGTGATTACCTGTAACAAAATAACATGGAGCAACAGCCGATAATTGGCTTAGGATATTATAGACAATATCCATATCATTTCTATAGCTGTCTAAAATATCACCAGTAATAACGATAATATCCGGAGAAAATTTACGTAGTTTTTCTAAAAAGAATAAGTCACTTATACCAACTTTATCACAGTGAATATCACTAACTTGTGCTATTTTGAAATTATGAAATTCTTCTGGTAAATTTTTAAATTCTAGATTATAGTTTGTTACTTTTAATTGTTTATTATTTTTTATTAAAGCACCTGCAGCTACTATAGGAACAAGTGCAAGAAGTTTATAATTCATTTTCTCACCTTTACTATATAGTCTAATAAACTGATAAAAATATTATAACATATAGCTTAAATTATGTTAAAATAAAAGGTGAGTAATTTAATTAAGAGGACTATAACTTATGATTAAGATTGAGAAAATGGATGATTTCACAAAAAAGAAAAAATATCCTCCAACACCTGCACAGTGGCAAGCTATAGCGTTAACAGGAGCAGATGTGTTAGTTGCGGCAGCGGCAGGAAGTGGTAAGACAGAGGTTTTATCAGAAAGAATAGCTCGCAAAGTAGCTTTAGATAGATGGGATATTGACAAACTATTAGTGCTTACATTTACAACGGCGGCAGCTAAAAATATGCTTGTGCGCGTTGAAAACAAAATTACTGAGCGTTTATTAGCTTCTGGTTTGGAAGAAGATAGGTTATTTCTTCGAAAACAAAGTATGCTCATGAATGATGCGTACGTTAGTACTATTGATAGTTTTTGTTTAAATATTTTAAGAAAGTTTTATTATTTAGTAGAAGAAGAAATTGCAGGATCGAAGAAATATTTATCTCCTAATTTTAACATTTTGCCTAATAGCAAAAATATGCTTATTAATTCAGCTAATGAAGTTTTAGAACGCTTTGCACGAGAAAATAAGATTATCACTGATGAGTTATTTACTATTTTTGGTGACAAGAAAAATATTATAGATTCACTAATCGATACATATTATAAATTGCTAACTATACCAAATTTTGAACAATATTTGCAAGATGATTTCTTAAAAAATAACAATATTTTGTTGCATGATTTTCTACTTAATAACGGGATTGTAATTGATGACTTTAGTGAATTAATAGAACTAACTACAAAAGAATCTTTAAATACTGCAAGAAAGTTTGCAATTCATGTAAAAAATTTTCTTGTTAAAAAAGATAACGGAAACATTGTAGAAAGATATCTTAGCAAAAGTCTACTTGACGATAATAAAAAAGAAAAAATTAGAAAATACTTTATAGAAAATGATGTAAATATTTCTACAAGTATACTTGAGCAAGAGCAATGTTTAGACAATATTATTAATTCTTTGGGCAATGAATTAAACAAAAATGATAATATATATGATGCAACATTATTAAATAATATATTTAATGATTTAAATAATTACTACAGTATGTTCCAAACAGCTAAAAAATTAGATACTTTTTCAACAGCCTATCAAACAACTCTATTAGAATTACACAATGAGTTTTTAAAAAGAAAAAGAGAACTTAACTTTTTAGATTTTTCAGATTTGAACCATCTTGCAATAAAGGCATTAACTAAAATAGAAAATGGGAAAATAGTGCTTAGCGAAGCGGCAGAGTATTATCGAAATCATTTTTTAGAAATTTATGTTGACGAATATCAAGATAATAATAATCTTCAAGAATATATCCTTAACTTAATAAAAGGAGAAAATACCAAATTCTTTAGAGTAGGGGATGTGAAGCAAGCTATCTATGGTTTTAGGGGATCTAATCCAGACCTTTTTGAAGAAAAATATAATAGTTATAAACAACTGGATATAAAAAATTATGATGCTAATATAGACTACGCTATTTCTGATGAAGCGGAAGGTGTTTGTGTAGTGTTAAAAGAAAATTTCCGAAGCGATGAAAATATTTTAAAAAGTAGTAACTATGTATTTAATCGTCTAATGGGAGACAAAAATGCTGGAGTAAGTTATGATGAACAAAGTGCACTTTATTATCCAAGTGTTAAAGAAAAGCAAGTAAATGTAATACCAACACAACTGATAAATGGTAAAATAGATTATTTTACAAAAGAAAAGTTAGATGATAAAAAAGAGTATAGAGTGCAATCAATAGAAAATATAGCTTATGAGATATTAAATGGAGTAAAAAACGGGAAAAACTATAGTGACTATGCCATCTTAGTTCGTAATAGTACAAAAATGACGACATATAAACAAATTTTTTCTAAATATAATATACCATTATTTTTTAAAGAAAAAGTAGGGTTTACGACATCAAATTGTTTTAATATATTGTATAATTTGTTTAGATTTTTAGATAATACAACGCGTGATGCAAGTCTAATTGCTTTGTTGCATAGTGAGATTTTTGATTATAGCAACGACGAATTATTAAATCTATCGTTAAATAATGGTAAAACATTATTTGAAAAACTAGCATTAAGCAATTCTGTTAAAAGCAAAAATACGGTAAACTTGTTGAATAAGTGGCTGGATTTTAGTTTAAATAATTCGTTATCGGATATTTTAGAAAGAATTGTATCAGATATTGATTTTGTAAACTATTTAGTAACAATCGATATTAATGATGATGAAGTAGATTATTATGAGAATTTTATAGATCTTGTGCAAGAGTATGAAAATACAGACAATAAGTTAAGTGGTTTTGTACAATATTTGAAAAATATAAAAGATGATGAAGTTTTTGAAACAAAGAAAAGAACACCAAATAATAGTGTAACATTATCTACGATTCATATTTCTAAAGGGTTAGAATATAAAGAAGTTTTTGTTGCTGATCTTGATACTTCTTTTAATAAAAAAGGTTACAGTGGGGAAGTATTATTTACTGAGAATTTTGGCTTTAGCATTAATATTGATAACTTTATTCAAAAGTACAATATTTTACTTCAGGATAAGGATTATTTTGAGAGTTTATATAAACTTAATAGTATTTTAATAAAATTGCGAGAAAGAGAAGAAGAAGTTCGTAATTTATATGTAGCCTTAACACGTACAGAAAAGATACTTTATTTAGTTAGCCCGAATGGTATAGAACTTCAAAATGAAAAAGCTGCGGATAAAAGTATATATCAAGCATTATTGGAAGAGGATAATTTTGAAAAAATATTAAATAATGTTTTAAGTAACTATGGAGAATTCCTTTTTGAAAATGAAAGAGAAGCTAACATTACAGAGTATTCTCTCACAGAAGAAAAAGATGAACAAAAGTATGTTGATACAGATTTTGATTTGAGTGATTTTTATAAGAAGTTTAAAATAAAACATCAAGAGTTAGATAATAGTGAAAAGTCTATTGAAGTTCAAAATAAGATTTTCCCAGCTAAGACATCTTATAGTTCATTGAAAAAAATAAATAATAATTATGAAAGCCATGATTCTAAAACAAAAGAAACAAATTATCTAAAATTATCTACTTTAAATAAGACAGCAGCAAATAAAGCTATTTTAAAGGGAAATGTAATTCATAAGCTTTTTGAAAGAATTATTAATGATATTCGTAATAATATCAAAATTGAAGATGTTAATAGTTATTTAGACAGTCTAATAAAAACAGGAAATCTATTAACCGACATTAAGGAAAAAAGAATCTTGACAGAAGATGATTATAGTCTTATAGATAACGATATTGATAATGAGAGAATTTCTAGCTTTATAACTAATGACTTTATGGATAAAATAAAAGTTGCTCAAAATTGTCAAGCAGAAGTAACATTTACGACTATGAAAAAAGCAAGTGAGTTGTATAACGATAGTATGAGTGAATCTGAAGTTATCCTACAAGGGATAGTGGATTTATTAGTTAGAGAAGATGAAAATAATGCCTTTATTGTAGACTATAAAACTGATAATGTTGTAGGAAAAGATGCTGAGAAAATCTTAATAGAACGACATAAAGAACAGTTGAAAATATATAAAGATGCAGTTGAGGATTATTATAATTTAAAAAATGTTAAAACTTATATTTATTCTTATACATTGTCAAAACTAATAGAGGTAGAATAAAGAGTTATATGTTAAACAATAAGTGCCTATTTATATTAAATACAAGGAAATTTAATAGTGGGATATTAATTTTGTAGGTAAATGAATATGCTAACATTGTTACTCTTTACTAAATATGATATAATAGTTGTTAAAATGAAGAGGATTTAATCGGAGGTGAAATGGTGAAATATATAGTATGTAATAGTGAAACAGCGGTTCTAAATAGAATGTATGATGAATTTGAAAAGAATTTAGAGGATGGAGCGGTAATAAGTTTACCAGAGCATATAATCAATACCCAGTTTACTAATAGAATGATTGATGATAATAAAATGGGTAAATATAGTTATAAACATGTTATTATGTTAGGACAAAGGGAATTTGCAGACATAGACATAGAAGAAAGCTTTGGTTTATATCGTTTTGCTCGACTTGAATTACTGAAAAAACTAGATGTAGATATGAAAAATGTATATTATTCAGAGTGTCTAGATAGTGAAAATAGTACAGAAGATTTGGAGAAATATAAAGAAGTATTAGAAGAAAATCCTATAGATGTTGCAATTGTTTTTCTAGGTGCAGATGGTGGGATACTAGATTATCGATATGCAACAGAAGACAATAAAGATATTCACTTGGTAGAATTTTCTGATGAAGAAAGAGACCAACTACGTGCTTCTGGTATGGAAATTAAAGGCAATAAGTTAGTTAGTATAGGATATGAAAATCTTATGGCGGCTAGACATTTATTTGTTGTAGTTTTAGGTGCAGATAAAAGAAAGTATATAGCTGAACTTTTTGAAAATGAAGATACAGAAAATAAAACAATTTTATCTATACTAAATGAGCACAAAAATCTAATTATTTTTACAGATAAAGAAGCAAGTTATAAATCAGAAGAGGAAGTTAATCGTTTAATAAAACATAGACAAAGACAGCAGGAAGCAAAACTTCGTGTAGAAAAAGAACAAGAAGAGGCTGCGAAAAACGAGGAAAAAGCAGAGGATAGGTAGTAGTTATGAATGATTATCAGAGGATTATAAATTATAATTTTAGTGATGTAGTTCTTGATGACAAGTTAGTAGTAAAATTCAAAATAGAAAAGACATTTAGCGAATCACAATTTATTGGTCTGTTTTCTTGTAAAAGAGGAGAAAGGTTCATTATAAGAACACCGGATACGAAGACAGCTATAATTGGTATAGGGTATGAAACAACATGGTTTTTAGATTCTAATGATTTCTTAACAAGTTTTGATAATAATAGTATTCTGTCTGGGTTTGAGGAATTAAAGGCCCAGACAAGTATTTTAGAAATTGACGAACATGATGAGGAATATTTTGGAATATATGGTGGAATTTCTGATGGAAACAATAGAAACAGTCAGGAATGGATAGATTTTAGTGATACCACGTTTGTTGTACCTGGGATATTAGCAGTATTTAAAGAAGAGTATGTTTATATTACGTTGTTCTTTAATATGAGAGAAGAAAAAGATTTTACAAAATTATGGCATGAACGAGTAGAATTTTTAGAAAAACTAGATGAGTATAAAGAACAACCAAATGAACCACATATATCTGTTGTAAGAGATATATATCCTGAAACTTGGCAAGAAAACATAAGAGCCGCTCTTCTTCAGATAGAAAAAGAAGAGTTAAAAAGAATAGTATTGTCACGAAAAAACTTAATTTTATTGGAAAATAATACATCACTAGGGGCAATCACAAAATATTTATTAGGAAAAAATAGATATTTTATCGCATTTGAATCGAAAAAAAGTTTATTTATAACTACAAACCCACTTGTTTCATTAGATTATACAAATATGGAACTAAAAGCACAGTTATATTTTAAACAAGAGAATTTATTTAATAATAATTTCTCAATTTTGTTTGATGAAGAAGAGATAATAAGAGATTATAGAGACAGTTTTACAGAGAATTTTGAGACTCATTTTGATGTTGTTGCTGACAAAGTTCTTATGGGTAAAAGATTAGATGTCTATTCTGTTTTAAAAGCTAAGATTGAAGATAATCAAAAAGCAATTAAAGCGTTAAGTCTATTGTATCCTATTCCACTTATCAAAGGATATCCAGAGGATATTGCAAGAGAGTTTTTTGAAAAGAATAATAGAATAGACTACGGATTCTGGTATTCTCCATTTGGGTATATTACTAACAATATGGATGCAAAATTTTATACTTGTGGAAGTATGATGGTTGCACAGAAAAATATGATTACATTATTTACAAGTATTTTGTTATCGAAGGATGACACATACGATAAAGTTGTAGAAAAATCCAATCAGACAGTAAAATCTAATTTAGAGTTGTTTGATCACTAGGAGGAAGTATGAAGTTGAGTACAATGCAAAAGGGTGCGCTATTAACGATATTAGGAGCCGCTTGTTGGGGGCTTTCTGGCGTATTAGGGGAGTATTTATTAAATATTTCTAAGTTGGACTCTAAGTGGGTTATTTCGACAAGATTATTTTATTCTGGACTGATATTAGTGCTAATTTTACTTTTTAAAAGTAAAGATTCGCTGTTGAAGGTTTTTAGTGATAAAAAAGATATTTTAAGCCTTATGAATTTTTCCTTTCTGGGTTTATTAATATGTCAAGGAACATATTTTTTAGCAATAAAATATACTAATGTAGGAATGGCAACAGTAATTCAATTTACTGGTCCAGTGATGATAATGGTCTACTATTGTTTCGTTAATAAAAGATTACCTATGCCACGCGAGGTTGTCGCAATACTTGCTTCACTTTTTGGGGTTGTTTTAATGGCAACACATTTAGATTTTAGTAAATTAAATATTTTAACACTTGGATTATTTTGGGGAATATTTTCTGCTGTAGGTTTAGCAAGTTATAATATTTCTTCAATACGTTTAACTACTAAATATGGAGTGATGCCTATTATGGCATAGGGACTCTTAATAGCAGGGGTAGTCGTATATGTGGGGACAGGAAGTTTCTATATTCCAGAAAACTTTAGCTTTTTAGATTTTTTATGTATGAGTGGAGTTATTTTAATAGGAACTATAGCTTCGTTTAGTTTGTATCTTGAAGGGGTAAGACTAATAGGAGCAGTAATGGGGAGTATTATCGGATGCTTCGAACCGATAGCAGCAATTGTGTTTTCATTTTTACTACTAGGAACAACATTTGGAGCGTTAGATTTATTAGGTGCAATGGCTATTTTATCGGCAGTAGTTGTACTAACTAGAAGATAATAAAATGTATTTAGGGGTAAACATTAACAGTGTTACCCCTCATATAATGTGTAAGTATAAAAGAAAGGATAAATAATGAGTAATCAAAAATTCGATGAAATGTATAAGGGGAATAATACAAAGGAATTAACAGCACTGGCAAAAGAGTTGGGGGTACCTCGTTATTATACTCTTAATAAAAAAGAGTTAGTTTTGGCTATTTTGGAAAAACAATCAGAAAGTGAAGAACATTACTATGCATCTGGGATATTAGATGACATTCATACCGAAAATGGCTTTGGCTTTTTGAGAACAGTTGACTATAAAAAGGGTGAAACGGATATTTATATTTCAGCATCACAAATCCGTCGTTTTGAACTAAAAAAAGGTGATGAAATTACGGGTAAAGTAAGGAAACCTCGTGATGGAGAACGCTATGCTGGACTTCTTCAAGTTGATTTGGTTAATGGTGTGGATGCAGAAGTAGCAAAAGGTCGTTCTCATTTTCAGGCTTTGACACCAATATATCCAAATCAAAAAATAGTTTTGGAAACTACAAAGGAAAAGTTATCAACGCGTTTTGTTGACTTAGTAGCTCCTATAGGATTTGGACAACGTGGATTAATAGTTGCGCCACCTAAGGTTGGGAAAACAACACTATTGAAAGATATAGCAAACGCAATTAGAAAAAATTATCCAGATAAAAAACTAATAATTTTACTTATTGATGAAAGACCAGAAGAAGTTACTGATATGGAGCGTTCTGTAAAAGGTGCTGATGTTGTAAGTTCAACCTTTGACGAAACTAGTGAAAACCATATAAAAATGGCAGAGCTGGTTATTGAGCATGCCAAACGTCGTGTAGAGTTAGGACAAGACGTTATTATTCTTATGGATAGTATTACTCGTCTTGCTCGTGCTTATAATATAGTAGAGCCAAGTAGTGGTAAAGTTTTGAGTGGAGGAGTAGATCCATCAAGCCTTCATAAACCAAAAGCATTTTTTGGAGCAGCACGTAATGTAGAAGGTGGAGGAAGCCTAACAATAATAGCCACAGCACTAATAAATACTGGATCTCGTATGGATGATTTAATTTTTGAGGAGTTTAAAGGTACTGGTAATATGGAAATAGTACTATCCCCAGAATTAGCTTCTAGAAGAATTTATCCGGCTATTGATTTCCTTAAGAGCTCAACACGTAAAGAAGAATTATTGTTAACAGAAGATGAAGTAAAAATTCTTTGGCAAAGCCGCCGTAAGTTAGAAGATGTCAGTGAACCTACAATAGGTGTGTTAAATCATCTACGAAAATATAATAGTAATGAAGAATATATATCAGAAATGAAAAAATTTATACGAGAATAATAAATGTATTTAATATATAAAATTATTATAGTTTAAATATGGAGAATTATTAGACAGGAATAATTTGCTGTGCTATAATCTAGTGTATATTTAATTCAGGAGGAAAATTTTGGATACGATTAAATTTTTAATTGATTTTGTATTGCATATAGATAAACATCTGGGTGAACTTATGATTCAACATGGTCCATGGTGGATGTATGGGATAATATTTTTAATAATATTTATAGAAACTGGTTTAGTATTTATGCCATTTTTACCAGGAGACTCTCTTCTATTTGCTAGTGGGGCGCTATGGGCTGCAACAGGAAATAATATTTTCTTGTTATTACTATTATGTATAAGCGCCGCAGTAATTGGAGATAATTGTAACTATTTTATTGGAAGAAACTTTTCGGAGTATTTGAAAGGTAAATCTTGGTTTAAAAAGTTTGTGTCTGATGAAAATATTCAGGATGCTGAGAATTTTGTCGCTAGACACGGAGGAAAATCAATATTTTTAGCGAGATTTTTCCCGATTATTCGTACAATTGTTCCATTTATCGTAGGGGCAGGGAAAATGAATTATAATAAATTTAGAATTATCGATTTCTTCGGAGGTTTATGCTGGTGTACTTTATTTATTACAGTAGGATATCTATTTGGTAATATCGAGTTTGTTAAGAAAAATTTCTCATTAGTAGTAATTGCAATAATTTTAATTAGTTTGATTCCATTATTAGTTGGGATTATTAAATCTAAGAAGAAAGCTTAAAATATAGACGATCTACACATTGTGGTAGGTCGTTTTTAGTTGCTTATGATATGGGGAAAAGTTATAATTAGTTTATCGATATTTATATATTATAGGAGAATATAATGAATTTAGGAATTATTGGAGCAGGAATGATAGTAAAAGATTTTTTATCTTTTGCTCACGAATTACCAGAAATAAATTTAGAAGCAATAGTAGCTAGAAATCTAGAAAATTTGAAGAGATTAAGTGATGAATACGAAATAAAGAATATTTATACTAATATTGAAGAATGTTTAGCGAATACTGCTATTGATACAATTTATATTGCAGTCCCAAATAATCTCCACTACAGCGTAGCCAAGAAAAGTTTAGAAGCAGGAAAAAATGTTATTTGTGAAAAACCATTTACTTTAAATTATGAAGAAGCTGAGGAATTATTTAGTTTAGCTGATAGTAAAAATTTAATTTTAATAGAAGCGATAACGAATCAGTATCAAGAAAATTATAAAGAAATAAAAAATAATATTTCTAAAATAGGAAATATTCGTCTAATTGAGTGTAATTATTCACAATTATCTTCACGATATGCTGCTTTCAAGGAAGGTATAATAGCACCTGTTTTCGATAAGAAACAGGGCGGCGGTGTTTTAGGAGACTTAAACATCTATAATATACATTTCGTAGTTGGTATTTTTGGTGGGCCTCAAAGTTTAGCATATTATCCTAATATAGTTCGAGATGTGGATACTTCTGGAGTATTAATATTAGAGTATGAGAATTTTAAGGCTGTATGCATTGCGGCTAAAGATACATTTAATAATAGCTATGTTAATATTCAAGGTGATGAAGGAATAATTAAAGTTGATGGACCTTCTAGTGAAGTGTCAAACTACAGAATTTTGACGGAAGATAGTTTAATTGAAGGAAACAAGAATATTAAGATACACAGAATGTTTTCAGAATTTAAAAAATTTATTGATGTTATTGATAATAAAGATTTTGATTTTTATATAAGGCAAAAAAATCATAGTCTCGCAGTTATGAAAATTCTAGATGAAGCAAGAAAAGTATTATGAAAAGAATAAATATAGAAAAATATAGGTTATCTGATGACATACTCATAAACTTTGGTTTCCAATTTGAAGATAATATACTAGTCTTCAAAAGAAATATCCTAAATGATGCGTTTAGAATGGAAATAAAATTAATAAGTACAGATTTTGAAATAGAGGTTTATGATTTAGATTTTAATGAAGTATATTCATTATTTAGTGTTGATAGTGCTAGTGGAGAAATAGTAACAGCAATTAGAGAAGAAGTAAAAGATGTATTGGAAAAAATTCTTTGTTTAGAAAGTGTCATATATAAAGATGTATTGCATTATGTAAAAGATCAATATAATAGTACTATAGTAAAACCATTTAAAACGAATCCAGATATAAAAGCATTAGTTACCCCAAAAGGTAAGTGGTATGCTCTGTTTTTAGATGTAGAATATAATAAACTGCAAAAAGATAGTCTTGCAGATTCGAAGGTTAAAATTATTAATTTAAAACATATATCTAGTAAAATTTCTGCTATTACAGATAATAGAAATATTTTTCCGGCATATCATATGAATAAAAACCATTGGATAAGTGTTGTTTTAGATAATAATATAGATACAGAATATGTAAAAGAATTAATTGAGATAAGTTATAATTTGGTAAACAATAAATAAAAAATCTAACCTAAGTTATTTTAGGTTAGATTTTTTATATTGTATAACGGCAAGTATAAGTAATATTACTTGTATAACTACAGTAGCATAAACAAATGGGAGAAAAATTCCCCCAAGGAGCCCAGATATAATATAAAATATAAGGGTTACTATCATTAATATTCTAGAATTAGCGTTTTTAAATGAACAAATAATATTTAAAATAACTGCTAATAAAAAAGCAAAAAGATGTGGTAGCATAAAGGCAAGTAACATACCTAAACCAGAATGAGCATCTGTATTATTTAGCGAAAATATAAAAAAATATGATAAAAGTGCCATATAAGCTAGTGATATAATTAGAGAAGTTCTAGAAAGAATCAGTGATGTCTCCCTTTTATTCATATTAAATCCATCCTTTCTCAGTTGCTTTTTTAACAGCCTCAGTTCTATTTTTACAATTCAGTTTAGTTAGAATATTAGAGATATAATTTCTTGTTGTACCTTCTGATAAAAATAATTTTGCTGCTATCTCTTTATTAGATAATCCATGTTTAACTTTTTTTAGTAACAAAGTTTCTTGTTTAGATAGTGGATTATGATTCATAAAGATATTCTCCATAAGTTCTGGTGAATATTCTTTATGCCCGGCTAAAACATTTTCGATTGTGTTCATAAGTTCTTCTATCGAACGGTCTTTTAATACGTATGCATCAACATTACTTTTAATCGCGCGTTCAAAATAACCAATTCTTTTAAATGTAGTAACTATAACAACTTTTGTATCAATATTTTTTTCTCTTATAAATTCTAATGTATCTAAACCAGTGGCTTCTGGCATTTCTATATCCAAGATAGCGACATCGATATTATGTTTTAATATTAAATCCATTGCAGCTTTACCGTTTTCAGCTTGGAAGATTTCATCAACTTTTTCTTCCATCAAAAGGAGCTTAGCCATTGCATCTCTTAGCATACTTTGGTCTTCAGCGATAAGTAATTTCATAAATACGACTCCTTATCAATTTTTTATTATTGTAATTTTTATAGTAGTGGGCTTTTTAGAAGAAATAATGTTTACTTTACCATTAACAGCTTTTAAACGTTCTTTTATTGATTTTAATTCTTCACCATTTATTTTTTCAAAACCACAACCATTATCAGAGAAAAGTAAAGAATATTGTTCTTTATCTTCATTAATAATTATATCACATTCTGTAGCATTACTATGCTTGATAACATTATTAGCCAGTTCTTTTAATATCATAGTAAGAGTCCATTCTTGTATAGTAGTAGGCTTACTAAAGATATTGTTTTTAACATTTATTTGTATATTACTCATTGTCATAATATCTTGAATTATATGCAGTTCTTCATCAATGCTACGCTGTTTTAATTTATTAATTATTGCACGAGTATTATTCATAGATTCTTTACTGATTTTACTGATTTCACTAAGCTCTTGTTTTGCAGCTTCAATATTATTTTTTTCTAAATATTTTTCAGCTAGTTCCGCTTTTAATTTTAACATAACAAAGGTGTGGCCAATGCTATCATGAAGATCTTGGCTGATTCGATTGCGTTCATTTTCGGCAAGTAGAATATTTATGTGTTCATTACGTTTATTACGTTCTTCTTTTAATAGTTCTTTTTCATAGTTTCGTTTTTGTAAGAAATACGAGGCTA